>JANPEN010000583.1:0-21946 GCA_031422955.1 Acidimicrobiia bacterium | reverse complement strand
CTGGCGTCGCGGGGCCACGCATAGCGGTAGTCCCAGTTGCGGATCCCGCCAACGTGTTCGGGGAGCGAGGTGCTCGGCGCGGCGACGGGCGCCCCCGACGGCGAATAGGTCAACAAGCGGAGAGTGAGCAGACTGCGGATGGCCAGCTCGCGGTGCGGGAGTCCGTCATCGATCTCCGCACACCAGCTTCGCCACCGTTGCTCGTCAGCTTCGAGTGCGGCCCAGGCGGTGTCCGCGTCCACGTACACGATTGGTTCGCGCTCCGCGACGGCGAGGACGACCGTGAGGGGTTGGCCGGGCGCGACGACGAAAGTGCTTGGTTGGCCCGGATCGAGCCGTACCGGCGGCGAACAGTGCACGGCGATGGCGGTCGCCGCCCAGTTGCAAACGAGGATGTCGCCACGGTGCTGGGCGCGGGGCAGGCGTTGTTGTTCACCGAAGCGGGGATCGAAGTGGATGACGGCCTCGACCGGGCCGCCCTGCGCCGTGAGCCGGCGCACGAGCAACGTTGTCGGCAGCAGCGCGCCGGCGACCTCCGCGATCATCCCTTCGTGGAGCGTAAGACGGCCACGCTCGGTACCCCAGGTGGTTTCCAGGCTGGCGGTCCTCGGTCGGTAGCGGCGGACGATGACCGTGGAATCACCGGACGGGCCCAACCGGAAGGTTCCCCCGTCCGAGCCCCCGACAAGGCGACCGAACACGGGTGCGCCGTCGAATCGGGGCACGCACATCCAGTCGATGGCACCGTCGGAGGAAACCAATGCGGCGGTGCGGGTGTCCCCGATGAGCCCGTAATCCTCGATGGGAGGCTCGATGGGCGCTCCGCTCACTGAGAGCACATCTCAGTGCGCCTCGAGCAACACGCCAAGGGCGATGCCGTACACCAGGTGGGCGGCGATCGCCACGATCGGGGTTTCCCGCCCGTAGTTCAAGCCCAGCAGTCCGGGCGGCTCAAGGACCGCGGTCGATGCCGGCCCGGCCCGATCAGACGCCATACGGGGATGAACCCCGGCTAGCAAGGGCACGACCACGGTGAAGGCCACCGCCGCGTGCAGCAGACCAAGCAACCCACCCAGCCACCAGGTGGCCCGGTCGAGCAAGGCGAAACTCGCGCCATAACCGAACGCGAAACCTTGGCCAATGGCCACATGGATGAAGAACCCCGCGACCCGCGCCCGGTCGGGGTCTTCGGTCACGATTGTGCCGAGCAGCAGCGGCAGATCCAAACGGGTCAGGCCCGTCATCTGGGCGGCGATCATGACCGCGGTGAGAGCGGTGGTGGCAACCAGCCCAAACAGCAACCAGCCGGCCCAGTCCATGTCAGCGCGCCCGGAGGGCCGGGCCCTTCCTCAACTGACTAGGCCGGAGCGGTGCTCGGCCTGGACCACGGCGGGGTCTCGTTCGGCGAGTTCGCCGTAACCACCCCCACCCGGGAACTCGAGCAGGACCCGGCGACCGGCGGGGATCACGTTACGGCCAACGGAGGCCAGCGCCTCGCCCCCACCGACCAGGCTGACCGAACCGCAAGCCCCCGGCCCACCGCCTTGCCGACCCCGGGCCGGGTGCACGACCCGCTCGTAGGTGCAGGCCAGCGAGAACGGCTCGTCTTCCAGGCTGCCCAGCTCCACCACCTGGCCGTGACCACCCCGGTAGCGGCCGGCGCCGCCGCTGTCGGGGCGGAGCTCCTTGCGCCAATACACGATGGGGGTGATGGCCTCGTTGATTTCCACCGGCATGTTGCGCACCCCTGACGGGAAGGCGGTAGCGGACAGGCCGTCCTTGGTAGGTCGGGCCCCTGCCCCACCCGAGTGGAACGACATCAGCGTCCAACGCTTCCCGTCTGTACCGTTCCCGCCAGCACCGTTCCCGCCAGCACCGCGAGCGGCGCAACGGGGGTGGAAGCCACTGGCCACGATATTCCACAGCGAGCTGGTCCCCTCGGCGGGAACCCGGCCGGGTAAGAATTGGTGCAAGCAGCCGAACACGGTGTCGGGCAGCATCTGGCCCACCACATGGCGGGCGTTCACCGCATGGGGGTGGAGCGCATTGAGGATGCAGCCCTCGGGGGCGGTGACCTTGACCACCTCCAGCGAACCGGCGTTGTTGGGCACGTCGGGTCCGACGATGCAGCGCACCCCGAAGCTGGTGTATGCGGTGGTGTAGGCCATGGGCACGTTGTTGCCCCAACTGGTCGCAGGCGAGGTGCCGGTGAAATCGACCGCCAGCACCCCTTCGCCCACCGTGAGGGTGCAGACCAGGTCGAGCGGTTCCACCACCCCGTCGATGCGCATGTGGTTGTGCCACGTCCCCGGGGTGAGAGCGGCGATTCGTTCGAGCATGGCCCGCCGAGAACTGTCGAGAATGAAGGTAGCCAACTCTGCCAGATCATCGAGGTCGTACTCCTCGAGCATCTCGACCAACCGACGGCCACCGATCTCGTTGCAGGCGGCCAATGAATAAACATCACCCTCCACCTGGATCGGTTCGCGGACGTTGGCCCGAATGATGCGCAGCACCGTCTCATCCAACACCGTCTCGCCCAACACCGTCTCATTCTCCAAGCCAGCCCGACCCAGCTGGAGGATGGGTAGATACAAGCCCTCGTGGTAGATCTCGCGACCCTCGGTGGAAAAGCCGACACCGCCGATGTCCACCACGTGGGAGGTGCAGGCGAACAGCGCCACCAAACGGCCCCGGTGGAAGGTGGGGCTGACCACCACGAAGTCGAACAGGTGCCCGGTACCCTTCCACGGATCGTTGGTGAGGAATACGTCACCCGGCCTCATGGTGGTGGCGGGGAACTCAGCGAGGAAATGGCCGACCGAGGCAGCCATGGAGTTGATGTGGCCCGGGGTACCCGTCACCGCCTGGGCCAGCATCCGGCCCTGCGGGTCGAACACCCCCGCGGAAAGATCACCGGCCTCGCGGGTGGAGGTTGAAAAGGCACTGCGCACCAACGTGCGAGCCTGCTCCTCGACCACGGCGATGAGCCGCTGCCACATCACCTGCCGTTGAATCTGGGCCAGCGCCGTCATAGTTGCTCATGGTAGGCCCTTTCCAGGTCGGGGCCGTCGGCCCGCTGCAGGATCAGATTGCCGCCGGAGTCGAGCCCGACCACGAACCCGGCGGCCACCACGGTGGTGGTCTGATCTTCCACGATGAGGGCCGGTCCAGCCACGGCGGCGACCATGGACAGCTCGGCCCGCTCGATGACCGCGTGTTCCAACCATTCCGCTCGACCAGCATCGAAGCACATGCGTGCCGGTACCGACATACGTGCCGGTACGGACTTAACGGTTGGGAGCAAGGAGCCGATGCGTAACGGCGGTGCGGCCTCGGAGATGGTGGAAAGTGTGAGCATCCACGACAGCACCTCGACAGCCAGGTTGGGGATGATCCGGGCGAACTGGGCGTGGTATGCCGCTTCGAATCGCCGATGGAGCTCGACCCCCTCGAGCCCTTTCAGACCCGCCTCGGCGGGCAGGTCCACCTCCACCTCGTGGCCTTGGCCCACATAGCGCATGGCGGCGCGGTAGCGGGCCACGGTCCGTTCTCCGGGGGCGGCGGCGGCCACCACCACATGGGCCTCCGCGGCCAGCGCTTCCAACACCGTGGCCACCACGTCGGCATCGAAAGCATCGAGACGCTGATAGCGGGTCCGTACCGCCTCGTACGCCACCGGTGCCAGCAGAAACCCGATGGCGGAACCGACCCCGGCCCCGTGGGGGATGATGATGCGGTCGATGCCCAGTTTGTCGGCCAGCCGACATGCATGCAGCGGGGCGGCCCCGCCGAAGGCCACCATGGTGCAGCGGCGCACATCTCGGCCGCGCTCCACCGCGTGGACCCGGGCGGCGGCGGCCATGTTCTCCTCCACCACCTCCGTCACCGCATAGGCGGCCATATCCACTTCCATACCTAATGGTATGGCCAGGCTGGCGGTCATGGCTTCCCGGGCGGCGGGCACCGAGAGGGTGACCCGGCCGCCGGCGAAAGCGGTCGGATCGAGCCGACCCAACAACAGATCCGCATCCGTCACCGCCGGTGCGACGCCGCCCCGGCCATAACAGGCCGGCCCCGGCTCGCTGCCGGCGCTCTGCGGGCCCACCGCCACCCGGCCCAACCCGTCGAGGCGGGCCAGCGAACCACCCCCGGCCCCGATCTCGACCATGTCGATGACGGGGATGCGTAAGGGCAACCCCGATCCCTTGAGGAAGCGATAGCGCCGAGCCACCTCGAAATCCCGGGCGGTGGCCGGCACCCCGTCTTCCACCAGGCAAAGCTTGGCCGTGGTGCCGCCCATGTCGAAGCTCAACAGCCGAGGTATGCCATGTTGGCGGGCCAGGCCCGCGGCCAGGATGGCTCCCCCGGCCGGGCCGCTCTCCACCAGCATCACCGGCTGGCGCACGGCCTGGTCCAACGTGCACAGCCCACCGGAGGACTGCAGCAAGAAGAACGGGGCGCCCACGCCCACGCCCCGCAGCCCGCCTTCCAGACGGCGCAAGTAGCCGGCCATGAGCGGTTGCACGTAAGCGTTGGCGCAAGCAGTGGAGAACCGTTCGTACTCGCGGATCTCGGGACAGACCTGGGCGGCCAGGGTCAGCCACACCCCGGGCAGCTCCTCGGCCAGGATCTCCCCCGCCCGCACCTCGTGCTCGGGCGCCACGTAGGCGTGGAGGAACCCGATGGCCACCGCCTCTACCGCGGCCTGACGGAAGGTGGCGGCGGCGGCCCGCACCCCCGCTTCGTCCAACGCCACCAACTCCTCGCCCCGGGCGGAGTGGCGCTGGGCCACTTCCAGGCGCAAATGGCGGGCCACCAGTGGCTCGGGTCGTTCCATGAGCAGGTCGTACTGCTCGAAACGGTCCTCGTGGGCGATCTCGACGGTGTCGCGGAACCCCTTGGTGGTGAGCAGACCAGTGCGGGCCCCCTTGCGTTCGATGAGGGCGTTGGTGGCCAAGGTGGTGCCATGCACGAACAGGCTCACCGTGCTGGCGTGCACCCCCGAGGCGGCCAGCACCGTGGAGATACCCTCCAGTACGGCGAGTTCGGGGGCGTCGCTGGTTGTGAGCACCTTGACCGTGTGCAACTCGCCGTTGGCTTCCTGCAGCACCACGTCGGTGAAAGTGCCGCCGATATCCGCGGCCAGCCGGGCCCCGCCGGTCACGAAACCAACGCCCGAGTGACCGCCGCCGCGAACACCTCGGTGCTGGCCGAGCCGCCCTGATCCCGGGGCAGCACCGACCCCTCGGCGTAGACGGCGCTGACCGCGGCGTCGACCCTGCGTCCGATCTCGGGCTGACCCACGTGATCCAACAACCACGCGCCGGCCAGGATCAGCGCGGTGGGGTTCACCCAGGCGGCCTGATCGGCGGGAGCGGGCGCACCCTGGGGGGCCTCGAAGTAAGCGAAATCGTCACCAAAACAACCCGAGGGGGTCAGCGTCATGCCACCCACCTGGCCGGCTCCGCCGTCGGCCAGGATGTCCCCGTACTGGTTGGGCAACACCACCACATCGAAATCCTGCGGCCGCAACGCCAGGCGGTGGGCCAAGTCATCCACGATGACGATCTCCACCTCGAGCGGGTAGTCGGCAGCAATCTCGGCGCATACGTCGGCGAAAAAACGGTCGATGACCGCCATCATGTTCGTCTTCGCCCCAATGGTCAGCCGGCCGGGATAGCCGGACTGCTTGCGCTGCATGGCCTCCTGGCACGCCCGCCGAGCAATGCGCTCGGTGAAATCACGGGTGATGACCTTGACCGCGTAGCGGCCCTCCGCCCCCGGCGGCATGCGCACACCGCGAACAGTGTCGGCCAGGCCGCTGGCCCGCAGGTCAGCGACGTCACCCTCGAAACCGATGTAGAGATCCTCGTGGCTCTCGCGCACGATGAGATAGTCGATGCCTTCGGGATGGGCATAGGGCGAAGCGAAACCGGGCCGCCATTGCACTGGGCGCAGGTTGGCCCACGTACCCCGGCCGTAACGAAGGTGCATCACCCCCGGGGTGATCCCGCCGGTGGAGCCCAACAACACCGAGTCGGCCGCGTCGAGACCGGGATGAATGGCCTCGACCCGTTCGGCCGCACTCAACGGGACCAACTCCGGGCCAGAAGCCAAGACATCCCAGTCCACCGCCGCCCCGCTGGCCCGCAACACCGACAGGGCCGCGGCCATGGCTCCGGGTGAAGCACCGTCGCCGGGCACCACCGCCACCCGGGGCGCTCGAGCCGCGTTCGGTTCGACCCCGCTCACGACTGCGTCCACTCGGCGCTCGTGGGCAAGGTGGGCAACGTGTTCGTCGTGGGCAGCATGATCGTCGTGGGCAAGCCGGTCATGGGCAGGGTCTCATCGGCCGCCCATTCCATCAGGCTGGCGTCGTACACGGCGACGTTGTCGTGGCCGAACAGGGCCAGGGCGAAGGCGGTGACGGTGGCGGCAATGGCGCCACCGCAATAGGTCACCACCCGCTCCTGTTGCAGGAGACCCAGCCCGTCCAGCTCGGCTTTCAGCGCATCGGCGGGCAGGAAACCTGCCGTCTCCGCTTCGATCAGGGCCGTGGCTGACAGATGCTCGGCGCCGGTGATGTGGCCAGCACGGGGGCCGTAGCCGGGGGCGTCGCCCCGAAAGGAAGCGGCGGAGAGCGAGTCCAGCACGCAGGCGTTGCCCGCCTGCAGGGCGGCCTGCACGTCGTGGCGGTCGGCTCGGCCCCGTTGCCAACCGTCTGGCACCACGAAGGTGCTGAGCGGGGCAGGGGCAGCCGGACTGGCGGTGAGCGGCCGGCCCTCTGCCTGCCAGCGTTCCAACCCACCCCAAAGGATCGAACTCCGCACCCCGAAATGGTGCATGGTCCACCAGGCCCTGGTGCACCACATGGTGCCGGCATCCACACCAGGGCGGGGGGTGGCCGCCACCAGCACCACGTGGGTGTCGTTGTCGACACCGAGGCTGCCCATCAGGGCGGCAAAGCGCTCCGGGGAGGGCCACGTCCAGGGCAGGGCGGCGTCGGGATCGTGGAACTCGCCCCGACCCGCCCCAACGTCGAGGAAACGAGAACCGGGAATGTGGGCCACTGCGAAACAATCGGCCGCGGCGCGGTTGTCGAACTTGGCGGTCAGCTTGGCCGTCACGTCGAGCACCCGGACCAAGGGATCATCGAGGTGCGCGGCAAGCCATTCGGGCTCGACCAGATACTCCGGGTGCAAGAATGGCATCGGGCGTCTCCTGCGTCGCGGGCCCCCGCACCCTAACCCGACCCCACCGGCCAGTTCGGGCCAGCCCTGCCCCTCAGCCACGATGGCAGGTGCTAAACCGACCCGGTGAGCAGCGACGCCGGGCCCCACCACCGCCCACGCCCGTTCCGCACGAACCGCCCACGCCCGTTCCGGGCGCTGCGCACGCCGAACTATCGGCTGTTCTTCACAGGCCAGATCCTGTCCGTTATCGGCACGTGGACCCAGAACACTGCGGTGGCCTGGATCGTGCTGGCCGACGACGCCAGCCCGGTGGCACTGGGGGTCATTGTCGCCCTGCAGTTCACTCCCTTGCTGTTGTTGGGAGCCTGGGCGGGGGCTATCGCTGACCGCCACGACAAGCCCCGGCTGCTGCAGATCACCAGCATCGGCGGCGCGCTCATCGCCCTGACCACCGCCGTGCTGGTCACCGCTGGGCACCGCTCGCCGCAGGTCCTGGGGATCATGGCCCTGCTGGCCGGCGTGGCCGCCGCCTTCGAGACCCCGACCCGCCAAAGCCTGGCCGCCGAGTTGGTCCCCCCCGCCGATCTGCCCAGCGCGGTGGGCCTCAACGGCGCCATCATGACCAGCTCCCGCCTGGTGGGCACCGCGGTGGCCGGCCTGCTCATCGCGGGGGTCGGGCCCGAGGCCTGCCTCTACCTGAACGCGGTGTCCTTCCTGGCCGTGGTGGTGGCCATGACCCGTATGCGCCGCCAAGACTTCAACCCGGTGGTGCGCGCCCCCGGCGGGAAAGGCCAAATCCGCCTCGGCCTGCGCTACGCCCTCACCCACCCCGAGGTCCGCCTCCCGCTCGTGGCCATGGCGGTGGTGGGCACTCTGGCCCTCAACCAGCAGGTGACCACCCCGTTGCTGGCCCGCATCACGTTCGACGCCGGCCCCGGCTTGTTCGCCGCCTTCGGTTCCATCAGCGGAGCCGGCGCGTTGCTAGGGGCGCTCACGGCCGCCTCCCGGCGTAGCGCCGGGGCCACCCTCATCGGCCAGGCCGCCCTGCTGTTCGGGCTGGCAGCGGTCGGGGTGGCCCTGGCCCCCACTGCGGCGGTGGCCCTACCCCTGCTGGCGTTGACCAGCTTCGGTGCCTCCGTCTACGTGGCCGCCACCAACTCCCGCCTGCAGCACATGGCCGATCCGGCCTTCCGGGCCCGGGTGGTCGCCCTCTACGCCATCCTCTTCCTCGGCTCCACCCCGGTAGGCAGCCTGCTCATCGGCTTGGTGTCCAAGGTTTCAAGCCCTCGGGTGGCCATCGGGCTCGGCGGGGTGGCGGCGGCCGCCACCGGCGTGGTGGTCTGGTGGCACACCGCCCGATCCGCCCGTACCGCAGGCCGCGCCAGCTCTCTCGGCCCAACGGCAACGCCCACAGGGGCCAGATCTTTGGACTAGATCTTTGGACTATCCGTCCCAGGACTAAGGTTTCCCACGCCAGCGGCAACAACCCGGGGGACGGCCACCATGTTGACGGGACAGCAGTACAAAGATTCGTTGAGCGACGGGCGGCTCACCTATTTCGAGGGCGAGCGCATCGAGGATCTGACCGGCCACCCGCTGCTGGGCCAAACCGCCGCCTTTACCGCGGCCTCCTACGACAAGTACTTCAACCCCGCCGCCAACGCCACCAGCCCGCTGCTCAGCGTGCCCCGCTCCGCCGATGATCTGCGGGCCCTCATCCCCATGCTGCATGACGCCGGCATGATGGCCCACGTCACCTCCACTTCTATCCAGACGCTGAAGACGGCGGCAGGCCGGATGGAAGGGGTCAAGCCGGAGTACATCGAGCGGATGAACGCCTACATCGAGGAGGCGCAACAGCGAGATGTGCGCATCACCCAATGCATCACCGACGCCAAGGGCGACCGCAGCCGTCCCCCCGCCAAACAGGACGACGCCGACGCCTACGTCCACGTGGTCGAACGTCAGCGCGACGGGGTGGTCATCCGCGGCGCCAAGCTCCACATCACCGGCGCTTCCTTTGGACACGATCTGTTGACCATCCCCACCAAGGCCATGAAACCGGGCGAGGAAGAATGGTCTATCGCCTGCACGGTGGCGGTAAACAGCCCCGGGGTTCGTATCATCAATACCACCTACGCCCCTCGCCATGAAGACACTCGCTCCTTTCCGGTTTCTTCCCGCTATCACTATCCGGAGGGATTCGTCATCTTCGATGATGTGTTCGTGCCCAACGAGCGCATTTTCTTGGACGGGGAGACGTCCTACGCGGCGGTATTCGCACACTCGCTGGGCTTGTGGGAGCGCTTGGGCGGCCTTTCCACCTTTGTCAACGAGGCCGACGAGTTGGTGGGCCTGGCTCAGCTGGTGGCCGAGGCCAACGGCACCGCAGGGATCAGCCACGTCAAGGAGAAAATCTCCGAGATGATCATCCACGCCACCTTGATTCGCTCCACCCTTGAAGCCGCCATTGGCAACTGCAACATCGGGCCCGACGGTGCCGCCTTCCCCAACGAACTCTACGTCAACGCCGGCAAGTTCCACGCGGCAGCCAACTACAGCCAGATCGTTCGGCATCTGCACGACATCGCCGGCGGGGCCATTCTCACCTCGCCCTCCCCGGCCGATTTCGACAACGAGGAGGTCGGTTCATTGGCCCGCAAGTACATGTCCACCGGCAACGACGTAAGCGGCGAGTACCGGGCCATGCTCATGCACACCATCCGCGATCTCACCGCCGACGCCTACGGCGGCTGGAAGTTCGTCACCAACCTCCAAGCCGGTGGCGGCCTCTATGCTCAGCGCATCGTCACCCGCCGCCACTACGACATGGACGCGGCTAAGCGCAAGGCCCTCGCCCTCACCGGCCTCACCGAAAATGACGCCCACTGAACGCCGCGCTCAGGAGCGCAACTGGGTCAGCACCTCGGTACCGAAGCGTTCCACCGTCTCGCGCAGCGCGGCCTCGCCCATGCCGCCGAGGTCGAACATGAAGGCGCAGCGTTCGAGCCCCAGCAGCCGTTGCCACTGGCCGATGCGTTCCACCACTTCACTCACGCTGCCCACGATGGCCGGCCCGGCCAGCATGGTTGGATAGTCGAAGGCCATGCGGGGTGCGTGGGGAGTGTAGGCGGCGATGAGGTCCTGCACCCACAGCCAGTACTGGCGGTAGTACGGCTCGAAATCGGTCCTGGCCTGCTGGCTGGTGGACCCGACATGGCAGTGACAGACCGCACCGATCCGAGCCGGGCCGCTCTGGCCTGCCTCCGACCAGGCCGCCCGGTAGGCCTCGGCGGCGGGCAGAAAGGCCTCGGGGGCTGCGAACACGCTGGGAAGGGTGAGAGGACAGCCCAGCCGGGCCGCCAACAGGGTGGTGTCGGGGCTGGCACCACCCCCGATCCACACCGGCAGCGGCCCCACCGGACGGGGTCGGGAGGTGAAGTTGTCCAACGCCGCCCGCAAGCCGCCGGCGGGATGGGAGACATTCTCCTCGGCCAGCAGCCGCAGCAGTAGCTCCACATGTTCGGCAAAAAGCTGGTGGCTGTGGCGGGGGTTCTGGCCGAGATAGTCGAACGTGCGAGCGAAGTAGCTGCCCCGGCCGGCCACGATCTCCGCCCGCCCGCCGCTGAGGCCGTCAAGGGTGGCGTAGTCCTCGGCCATGCGCACCGGATCGAGGTTGGCGGCCAGGGTCACCCCAGTCGACAGTCGAACCGTCTTGGTGCGTTCCCCGATGGCGGCCAGCACCACCGGCGGCGCCGACAGCTGATAGCCGCTGCCGTGATGTTCGCCCAGATGGACAAGGTCAAAGCCCAGCCCCTCGGCCGACACCGCTTGCTCCACGATGGAGCGGGTTCGTTCGGCGTCGCTGGGCCGGCGGCCACTGGCGGGGTCGGGCAACGCGTCGCCCAACGAAAGCAGACCGAACTCCATGCCCGTCCTAGACGCTTTCGATCAGGCTGTCGGCCAGCTGGGGCCGTTCCCGTAAGGACCGCTTCAGCTCGGCCAGGCCAGGGAAGGTAGCCACCTCCCACACCGCGTCCCACAGCCGGGTGGCCTCCTCCCCTCGGGGTACCCGGCTGATGACCGGCCCGAAGAAGGAGTGCTGCTGGCCCTCGCGATTGAAGCTGATGATGGGGGTGCCAACATCCTTGCCGGTACGGGCCAACGCCTCGTCGGTCTCCGCCTGGAGCACCGCGTCCCAGCCCTCGTCATTGGCGGCGGCCAGGTAGCGCTCCTCGATACCGACGGAGCGCAGGTAGTCGGGAAAGCCGGCCTCCCAATGGTCGACCATGTCATGACGGCGTCCCCGCACGTGCAGGTCACCGCCGAACTGGGTGTACAACTCGCCCATGCGGCCCCGGCCTTCCTCGGCCCGCACCGCCGCCGCCACCCGCAACAGCTTTTGACCGGTGGTATGTCCGGGAATGTAGCCAGCCGGAAAATCGGTCTCGTAGTTCTTTTCCTTGTTCAACAGGCGCAAGCTGATGAAACGCCAGTCGACATCGAGGTTGCGTTGGGCTGCAACCTCGGCCACCCAGCGGGAGGTGAGCCAGGCCCAAGGGCACACGGGGTCCCAGTAAAACTCAACGTCGGCTTGGCCTGTGGCGGTGTCGGGCACAGCGCGTCCTTTGGATCCGGGGGTCATCGAGCGACGCGGAGGTGGCGCGGACCCCTTCTCGCCAACTCCCGCGCCACAGTAGACGTCGCCTCCCGGCACCGCGACCCGGACCAGGCCCGGCCCGTCTGGACCAGGCTCGACCATTTCGACCGATGGTCCCCCACCCCTTGCGGCGAATCGACGTCGATTCGGCGGAACGGGCCCCCGGCTCAGCGTCGCCCTGTTCGCCACCGCACCGCAGAAATAGGCCTGCTACAAAGATGTTCGTACCCACGGGCGCGGCCCGCGCCACAGTGCCTCCAGGTCGCATCACCCCCTTTCAACGTACGGGAGGTCGAAATGTCCCTTTCCGCAGCGGCCATAATCCGCTCTGCGTTCGGCCCGGAACCGCCGGTGCGAGTCGAGGCTCGAGGTGAGCACGCCGGGCCCGAAAACGCCGCCTGTCGATTGGTATTTCGCGACGACACCGCCTTGGCCCAATTGGCGCGTGCGCCCGGCGAGCTGGGCCTGGCTCGGGCCTACGTGGCCGGCCAGCTCGACATCGAGGGCGACCTCTTCGCCCTGCTGCGAACCCGGGCCAGTGGCGATCCCGTTCGGTTCGGTTTCGAGGCGCGCTTGGCCTTCCTAGCCCAGCTTGGCACCGGCCCCTGGCGCACGCCACCGAGCCCCCCGCCCGAAGAGATCGACCTGGGTGGACGACTTGGCCGCCATGGTCTGGGCCGTGACAGCAAGGCCATCAGCCACCACTACGGCGTGGGCAACGTCTTCTATGAGCTGCTGCTGGGCCCTTCGATGACCTATTCCTGCGCCGTATTCGAACACGCCGATGATCCCCTGGCCCTGGCCCAGGCCAACAAGATGGAGCTGATCTGTCGCAAGCTGGGCCTGGAACCTGGCATGACCCTGCTCGATGTTGGCTGCGGCTGGGGCAGCCTGGTTCGTTACGCGGCCGAGCATTACGGCGTACGGGCCACCGGCATCACCATCTCCCGCGAACAGACCGCCTTCGCCCGGCAAAGAATCGAAGCAGACAACCTGTCCCACCTGGTGGACATCCGCCTATGCGACTACCGGCAGCTGGGTGAGAAGGGCGGCGAGGAGCGCTTCGACGCCATCAGCTCGGTGGGCATGGCCGAACACGTCGGTCGGCGCAACCTGGGCGCCTACTTCAACATCCTGCAGGGTTTGTTGGTGCCCCGAGGCCGGCTACTCAACCATCAGATTGGCATCGGTCCCGACCGGTCCCGCCCGGCCGGCACCCGGGCCTCGCGGGTGGATCGCGACAGCTTCGTCAACCGTTACGTGTTTCCCGACGGTGAGTTACTCGACGTGGGCGAGTTGGTGGCGCTGGCCCAGGAGCACAACCTAGAGGTTCGCCACGTCGAGAGTCTCCGCGAGCACTATGCCTTAACCACCCGGCGTTGGCTGGACAACCTCGAGTCCAATTGGGACCAGGCGGTGACCCTGGTGGGAGCGGGTAGGGCCAGGGTATGGCGGCTCTACCTGGCCGGAGCGGCGGTCAACTTCGAGCTGGGATCCGCCCAGATCCACCAGGTGCTGGCGGTGAACACCGCGCTGAACGGCTCCCACCGCGGCGAAAATGGTCTGCCCCTGCGGCTGGTCTTCGAACGACAGCCTCTGTCCGACACCTCCGGCGAGAGCCATTCGCGGGCCGATTCGCCGTCGACGAGCACCACGTTGCGGCCCCACCAGCGAATCTGAGCGGATGCAAGGCTCCGAAAGGGCGCGCCACGCGGTAAGTTGCGTGTGGGAGCAAGTGGTCCCAGGGCATCGGGGGATGTCAGGGGGGAAGGACGACACGATATGAGCGCAACAACCGAGCCGACCGTGGACTACGACATCCACATCAAGAACGGCACTATCGTCGACGGCACCCGGGTGCCCCGCTATCGGGGTGACGTGTGGATCAAAGACGGCCGAATCGTTCAGATCGGCGGTCGAGCCCATGGCATAGCGGAGCGCATCATTGATGCCGAGGGCCTCATCGTGGCTCCCGGCTTCGTTGATCTGCACACCCACTACGACGCCCAGATCCGATGGGATCCGTGGTGCACCATCTCAGGCTGGCACGGCGTCACCTCGGTGGTGCTGGGTAACTGTGGCTTCGGCTTCGCCCCGGTCAAGCCGGATTTCGTGGAGCGTTCCATGTTGACCATGGTCCGCACCGAAGCCATTCCCATGGCCTCCATGGTCGAAGGCATGCTGCCCAAGTGGGATTGGGAGACCATCCCGGAATACCTCGACTCCCTGGCCAGGGCGCCGCTCGGGGTGAACTGCATCCAGTACATGCCCACCGCCTCGCTCATGATTTACGTCATGGGACTCGATGCGGCCAAGACCCGCCCGGCCACCGCTGAGGAACGCAAAGAGATGCAGCGCTTGCTGCATGAGGGCATGGATGCCGGCCTGTGCGGGTTCTCCGTCCAGCGGCTCGGCCCGAACTCCGTGCAGGCAGACTTCGACGGCTCGCCCATGGTCACTGACACCATGTGCGACGAGGACATCCTCTGTTTGGCCGAGGTGTTGGCCGAGCGGGACGAAGGCTGCATTCAGATGACCCAGGGCACCGGGGACATCAAGGCCGACATCGCCTTCTTGGAGAAGCTGGCCGCGGTGGCCAAGCGGCCGATCCTGCACAACGTGGTCGCTCCCTCCCGCAAGGACCCCGAGGTCCATCGTCGTCCGCTGCGTTGGATCGACAAGTGCTGGAGCCAGGGTCTGCCCATCTACGCCCAGTGCGGCACCGGGCGGGCGGGTTTCGCCTTCACCCTGGAACATTGGAACCTCTACGACGCCTCCCCGGCGTGGCGGGCCATCACCACCGGCACCAAGGAGGAGCGCATGGCCAAGATGCGCGATCCCGAGTTGCGGGAGGCCGTGGTGCGCGAGTCCGAAGAGGCCGACCGCCGCCTGCAAGTCATTCAGGCCGGTGTCGGTGGCAACCCGGCTGGCCTTATCATCCAAGGCGTCAACCGCCAGGCCGACCTGCAGAAGTACGTGGGTCGCTCGGTAGGAGAAATCGCCGCCGACGAGGGCAAGGGCGTCATCGAGACAATGCTCGACCTGTCCCTGATGGGCGATCTCAACGTCGAGTTCCTCGGCCCGGACAAGGGCTCCAACGCCGAGTTCATGCGCGAGATGATGACGGAGTCGCCCTACTCGGTGCCCGGCGTGTCCGACGGCGGGGCCCACACCAAGTTCTTCACCGGTGGCGCCTACACCACCGACTTCCTCACCTGGTTGGTGCGCGACGAGGGCGTTATCACCCTGGAAGAGGCCCACTACCGTCTCTCCGCCCTGGCCGCCCATGCTGCCGGCTTCCGTGACCGTGGCGTGCTCCGCGAGGGCGCGGCGGCCGACGTGGTCGTCTACGCCATGGAAGAACTGGCCATCGACCCGCCGTGGATCGGTACCCCCGAGTTCGACCTCCCAGGGGGCGAATGGCGCCGGGTGCAACGGGCCAAGGGCTACCGCAACATCATCGTCAACGGCGAGGTCACCTTCGAGGACGGCGAGTGCACCGGGGCCACCCCTGGGCGCCTGCTGCGCCACGGACGGGGCTGACCCGACCGGTCGGCACGACCAACCCGCATCGCCCACCGCGCTAGCGCGCGGTGGGCGATGCCGCGTCCGACGCCGTTTCCGATGCGGCGACGGGACCGTTGACGCGTTTCGGACTGGCCCGGGCCCGTGAAACAATGCCAGGACAGTATCGGCAGGTGTGCCGAACGAAATACGCTCAGGCGACGTCTCGAACCCCAGCAGTTCGGGCGAAGGGTTACGGGAAATGGCAGCGAAGCAGTCGTGGATTCTCGGCATCGACATCGGCACGACGTTCTGCGTCGCCGCTGGTCGCAGCGCCGATGGGCGGGCCGAGGTCATCGAGATCGGTGGGCAACGGCGCATTCCTTCTGTCATCGTGCTCGACGAGCAGGGCCAGATCGTCGTGGGCCAGTCGGCGGAGAACTTGGCCGCGGCCAACCCTTCCCGAGCTGTGCGGGCACCCAAGAGCCGCATCGGGGACCCTGCTCCCATCGTCATCGGCGGACGCCTCTACGACAGCGTCGAGCTGGTCGCCGCCCTGTTGCGTCATCTCTACGACGGGGCGGTGGCCCAGCGGGGCAGCCCTCCGGCCGAGGTGCGCCTCACCCACCCCGCCATTTGGGGTCGGCCCCGCATCGAGCAACTCCGGGCAGCCGCCGAACGGGCCGGGGTGCCCCAGCCGGTGCTGGTCTCCGAGCCAGTGGCCGCTGCGGTGGCCTACGCCGACGAGGTCGGCCTGGGTGAGCCGTCCGGGGACGGGGAGGAAACCTCCGCAGCTGTGCACGTCGCCGTCTACGACCTGGGGGGTGGCACCTTCGACACCGCGGTACTGCGGGCCACCCCCACCGGCTTCGCGGTGGTCGGACGTCCGGTCGGGGAAGATCGCCTCGGTGGTGAGCTTTTCGATGAGTTGCTGGCCAACCATGTCGGTCAACAACTCGATCCTGCCGCCTGGGAAGCGCTGCAAATCTCCGAGGACCTGCGCTGGCAGCAGAGCGCGGCCGCCCTACGCAGCGAGGCTCGCCGGGTCAAAGAGGCGCTGAGCACCCACCCCTACGCCGAGCTGATGGTCAGCCTGCCCGACGGTTTCGTGCAGCATCGGGTCACCCGCGACGAGTTGGAAAACCTGATGCGGCCCTATATCGAGCAGTCGGTGGACCGCCTGGCCCAAGTGGTGGCCGATGCCGGCCTGCAGCCCAGCCAGTTGGCCGCTATCTGCCTGACCGGCGGAGCCAGCCACGCGCCTCTGGTCGAGGCGTCCATCCGGGCCGCCTTTCCCCAGGTGACCATCGGCCGTCGCGGCGACCCGAAAACGGCGGTGGCTTTGGGTGCCACCCTGGCTACCCCGAGTGGGGTCGGGGCAAGCCTCGACGCCGGGCTGGCCCCGGGTTCGAACCCACCCGTCCTCGCCGCGGGCCCACCCTTCGGATCTCCTTCCACGGTGGCCGCCGGCCCCAACGGGCCAGGCTCCGCCGGTCTCGCCGGTCTCGCCGGTCTCGCCGGTCCGGGCGGCCCGGCCGGCTCGGCGGCCACGGTCGGGCCCCACCTGGGCCAACCGCCCGCAGACCACTCGTGGCCAGCACCCGGACCTCCCGCAGAGCCGCCACCTTCGCCTTCGGCGCCCGTCACTCCACCCCAAGGCGCCATCACCGCCCCGCTTGCCTTTCACCCCGGTGCCACCGACGGACCGGTACTTGGGGCCGGCTCCAGCATCGGCGGGCGGTCGCCGCGGGTACCCCACTTGGCCTGGTACGCGGCGGCCATAGTTGTGGTTCTCGCCCTCATCGGCACCGTGTTGTTGCTAAGGGGCGGCACCGACAACGGGGAGGTGGAGACCGCCTCCCGCAACCGAGACAGCACCACCACCAGCGGGTCCGGGCGCCGCAGCTCCACGACAACCTCACGAGCCCCAACCACCGCCACCACCGTCACCACTCCCCCGGGAACGTTGGCGGTGGACTCCCCCACCGAGCAGTTCCTCGGTACCGAGGTCCGCCGCCACTGGGCCCTGGACGCAACTCGGGCCAACCTCACCGTCACCGTCACCCTCACCAACGCGGCGGCCGGCGCCTTTCGCTGGCACCACGACGAGGTAGTGCCCAAGGCGGTGGCCGCTGACGCCAGCGCGGTGCTAACCAACCCGCCGGCCGAGGTACTCCAAGCGGACCCCATGTTGCGCTGGTGGTATGAGCTGGCCCCTCGCCAGTCGATCACCTTCACCTACACCGTCGTGCGGCAAAAGAGCTGGCCGGCGGCCACCTCCATGGACCTGACCTCGTGGGAGACAGCGCGGGCCACCGCCACCGTGGCCCGCCAGGGTGAGATCATGAAGGCCAACAACCTCACCGACCGCAGCGCCGCTCCGGTACCGGTGGCCGCGCCCGCCGCCACCGTGAGCGTTCCCGGGCCGGTCGCGGGAACCGCGCCGCCCACCACCGCCCGCCCGATCGTCGTGGTCGTCACTTCTCCACCCCCGGCTGGTCCCACCGCTCCCACCGTTGCCATTACCGGCAGCCGGGAGCTCTGCGTGGGTCAGGCCAGCTATATCGAAGGGGTGGCCACCGGCGCGGTCAGCGGGGTGTGGACGATCACCTCCTTCGCCATCGCGGACGCATCGTGGTCCCCATCGTCACCGGGCCAGTACCTCGAACCGGCTCCTGAGGCAGCCGGCGGCAGCTACCGGGCCACCTTGTCGGTGGTCAACTCGGCCAACGTGGCCGCCACCGCCGTGTTCGATTTCACCGTGATCCACTGCACCCCGCAAGTGGCCATCGACGGGCCCAGCCAGATATGCGCCGGGGATACCCGCTTTTTCACCGGCTTGGCCATCGACGCGGTCAGCGGCCTGTGGGATCTGCCCGAGTTCAGCGTCAACGACGCAGTGTGGACCCCTGACTCGCCCACCCAATTCGCCACCCCCAACACGGCGGCCATCGGGGGGACCTTCACCTGGACCCTGACCGTGGTGGGAGCAACGGGACTCTCCGCCACCACCCAGTTCAGCTTCACCGTCATCGCCTGCTGAGCGCCCTGCGGCCGGGACCGATCGCTACCGGTAGCCCCCGCTAGCGTGCCCGCCATGGCCGTCAGCGCAGGCAACGCCGGCGCGGCCGGCACCGCGGGCGCGGCCGGCACCCGTCGCGCCAGCCTTGCTGTTCTTGGTGCCGCCGCCCTGTTCGGCACCACCGGCACAGCTCAGGCGTTGGGCCCAGTCGGGACGACACCGCTCAGCCTCGGGACCCTGCGCATCGGCCTGGGGGCGGTGGTGTTATGGGTGCTGGCCCGACGTGGGCCCCATCGGATGGACCTCGTCCGGCACCGATGGCCGCTGCTGTTTGGGGCGCTGGGGGTGGCCGCCTATCAGCCGAGCTTTTTCACCGGCACGCAGCGATCCGGGGTGGCCCTGGGCACCATCGTGGCCCTGGGCAGTGGGCCGCTGTTCGCAGGGGCCATCGAGGCGGGCTGGCTGCGCAGGGCGCCCAGTAGAGCCTGGTGGATCGCCACCGCCGTGTCGGTGCTGGGTGGAGCGATGCTGGTCCTGGCCGGCGACGCCCGGGCTGATTTTGCTGCCGTGGGTTTGGCCGGCTCGCTCGGTGCCGGCCTGAGCTACGCGGTGTACGCCATGGCGGCCAAGGTCCTCATCGGCCGGGGGATGCAGGCAACGGTGGCGCTGGCGTGGCCTTTCACCCTGGGGGCGCTGGCCCTGGTCCCCTTTGCCATCGGCGAGCCGTGGGGCTGGACGTTGGGGCTCTCGGGCCTGGTGATGGTGGCCCACCTCGCCATCGTCACCGTGGGGCTGGCCTACTACCTCTACGGCTACGGGCTGCGCACCCTCGACGTGTCCGCCGCGGTCACCCTCACCCTGGCCGAGCCCCTCACCGCGGTGCTGCTAGGCATCTCGGTACTGGACGAGCGGCTGCGGCCCTTCGGTTGGGCCGGGGCCGCGTTGGTGGTGGCCGGCCTGGTCCTGGCCGGCGGCGCCGTCCACCGTCAGGCCTCGTAGGCGCGCAACTCGACCACGTTGGCGTCGGGGTCTCGGATGTACAGGCTGGTGGCCATGCCCTGGGCGCCCCAGCGTTGGGCCGGGCCCTCCACCACCTGCACCGCACCCGAGCCGGCCAGGGCGGCCAGGTCGGTGCCGGGCTCGACCACGAGGCAGAGATGGTCCACGTTCTGGCCCTCGCCCCGCTCGGCGGCCAACAGGTCAATGATGGTGGTGGCGTCGATACGCACCGAGGGGAAGGGAACCTGACCCGCTCGCCAGGCCGCCACCCGTTCCAGGGCCAAACCCAAGGTGTCGCTGTAGAAGCGCAGGGCCGCCTCAACATCGGAGCAGCGCAACACCAGATGGTCGAAGCCGACCACGTTCACCACCGCCGCACTGGCTGATTGCTGCTGCTGAACTGGTGTGGCCATGCCTCGACGCTACTGGCGGCCGGCGACCTCAGTTCGGTCTCGACCAAGCCCGGACGGCCCGGACGGCCCGGATTTTGGCGGTGCGGGGGTGGTCGCCGAGCTCGGCGGACCTACGGTTCAGCCGAAATACCGCATGATCGTCACCCCATGGGCCAGGATACGGCCATGAGTCACGTGAACTTCGTTCTGTTGGTGTTGCGCGTCGGCTTGGGAGTCAGCGTCGCCCTGCACGGCTGGAACAAGATACGCAAGGGTATTGCCGGCACCGCCAGATGGTTCGACAGCATCGGCATGCGCCCGGGTCAACTCAACGCCTACATGGCCGCAGGCACCGAACTCGGTGGGGGGGCGCTGTTCGCCATTGGGCTGTTCACCCCGGTAGCGGCGGCGTCCTTGATCGGCCTGATGGTGGTGGCGTACTGGGTGGCCCACAAGGACAACGGCTTCTTCATCTTCAACAAGGACCAAGGCTGGGAGTACGTCTTCGTAATAGCCATCGCGGCGTTGATGGTGGGCGGGATCGGGCCGGGTGAGTGGTCCGTGGACCATCTGGTCGGCTTCGGGCAGAACGGTCTCTACAGCAGCTGGTGGGGGGTGCTGATCGCCCTGGTCGGAGGGCTCGGAGGGGCGGCAGCCCAGTTGGCCACGTGCTATCGCCCGCCAGCCAAGGCCGCCGGCTAGATCGGGAGGCTACTCAGCACTAAAGGTCGTGGTGACCGAGTGAGCAAGACCAAGGAACCGATGCGCCTCGCCCCCGATGCCCGGGTGCTGCTCACCGCCAGGGGGGTGCGGGCCTTCGCCGATGGTCTGGTGTCCATCGTGTTACCGCTGTACTTGCTGGCCCGTGGTTTCACGCCGCTGCAGATCGGCGCCCTGGTCACCGCCACCCTGCTGGGTTCGGCGGCGTTGACCCTTGGAGTGGGCCTGCGCGGCAATCAGCTCAGCCGGGCCGGGCTGCTACGCACGGTGGCGTTGGCCATGGCCGGCACCGGCCTCTTGTTCTTTGCCGTCGAGGGCTACTGGCTGCTGGTGGCAGTGGCCACGGTGGGCACGTTGAACCCCTCCAGCGGCGACGTGAGCGTTTTCTTGCCCACCGAGCAGGCGCTATTGCCGGCCACCGTGAGCGAAGGCCAGCGCACCGCCCTGTTCGCCCGATACGCCTTCATCGGCTTCTCTTTCGCCGCGGTGGGATCGCTGGCTGCCGCCCTGCCCGAGGTCCTGGGTCGAGCCATGGGCTGGCCGCAAACAGCCGCGCTACGGGCCGTGTTCGTGGTCTACGCCTTGTTGGGGATGGCCGTGTGGTGGACCTACCGAGGCCTCTCGGCCGATCTGGGCCGGGACCAACAACGGGCCGCCACCGGGCTGGGACCCTCGAAAGCCATCGTGTACCGCCTGGCCGCACTGTTCAGCCTCGATGCCTTCGGCGGCGGATTCGTGGTCCAGTCCATCCTGGTGGTGTGGCTGAGCGAACGCCACGATCTCTCCCCGGCCAGCACCGGACTGTTGTTTTTCTGGGCCGGAGCCGCCTCGGCCGCGTCGGCCCTGCTGGCCCCCCGGCTGGCCCGACGCATCGGGCTCATCCGCACCATGGCCTTCACCCACCTACCGGCCAACGCATTCCTGGTGCTCGCCGCCCTCATGCCGACCGCCCCCACCGCGGTGGCCCTGCTGCTGGCCAGGGCCGTGCTCAGCCAGATGGATGTTCCTGCTCGCACCAGCTACGTGATGGCGGTGGTCACCCCTGCGGAACGAGCGGCGGCTGCCTCCCTTACCAACGTGCCCCGGAGCCTGGCCACCGCCGCCACCCCTTTCGCGGCCGGCTGGTTGTTGTCGTACAGCTCCTTCGGCTGGCCTTTGATCATCGGCGGGGCGCTCAAGGCCATCTACGACGTGATCTTGCTGATCATGTTCCGCGAGCTGCGCCCGCCGGAGGAACGCGCCGGCCGTTAGGCGCCTCGGGGCTAAGAGCAATGCCATTAAGTTAGAGTGTCATCAACGTAATTCGGAGCGGCGAAGTGGACGTCACAGCACCGACCGTCCGCCGGTTTCGAGCCCTAACTTCTGGGTAGTGGGCTTAACTGGGCCTAACCGGGGCCAGGGTCCCGTTCGGCCCAGCGCAGGGCCCCGGCCGGGGGTCCGGTGGTCGCCGCGG
>JANPEN010000582.1:0-7051 GCA_031422955.1 Acidimicrobiia bacterium | reverse complement strand
CCGAGACCCATCCCCCCGGCCTCCCGCCGAGCGGCGGTCGTCGCGGTCCGCTACCCGCCGGGGTGCTGACCGTCATCGCCACCTCGGCCATCTCCACCATTGGGGCCCTGGCCATGGCCACCGCCCTCGGCAAGCTGGTCTACGACATCACCGGCCGCGCCCTCGACCTGGGCCTGCTCGGTTTGGCCGAGTTTCTGCCCACTGCCCTGCTCGCCCCCATCGTTGGGCCGGTGGCGGATCGCTACGACCGCCGCAAGGTGGTCGCCGTCGCCCTCTCGCTGGAAGCATTGGCCGCCATTGGCCTAGCCCTCTACGCCCGCACCGGGCCAACCCGGGTATGGCCCATCTTCGCGCTGATCTTCGGGTATGGCATCGCCCGCGCCGGGGTCGCCCCCGCCCTGCGTGCCTTACCGGCGGACCTGGCCGGCTCGCAGTTGGCCCGGGTCGTCCCCCTCAGCTCCGCCGCTTGGCAGCTCGGCGTCATCGTCGGGCCGGTCGTGGGCGGCTTTCTCTACGTGGTCGGCCCGGCCTGGCCTTTCTACCTCGCCACCGCAGCCACCTCGGTCGCCGCCATCATCATCCTGCAGGTGCCCGACCCCCGCCTGGGCGGGTCAGGGCTGGGGGTGGGGCCGACCAGCCAGCCGACCCCGGCACCATTGGGCGTCTTCCGAGAGGCCATCGAAGGGCTGGCCTTCGTGCGACGCACCCCTCTGCTACTCGGCGCCATCTCTCTCGATCTCTTCGCCGTGCTCTTCGGCGGAGCGGTGGCCCTGTTGCCGGCGGTGGCGGACACCCGCCTCGGCGTGGGAGCGGTCGGCCTCGGCTGGCTGCGGGCCGCTGGGGGCATGGGCGCGGGGGCCACCACGCTGCTGTTGGCCAGGCGTCCAGTCCAACGGCGGGTGGGCCGAGTTCTGCTGGTGGCGGTGGCCGTGTTCGGTGTGGCCACCCTCTTTTTGGCCTTCACCCGCAGCTACACGGTCGCCTTCCTGGCGGTGGCCGTGCTCAGCGGGGCCGACGCTATCAGCGTGTTCATCCGGGGCACGCTGGTTCCCCTGGTCACCCCAGCGGTAATGCGGGGGCGGGTGCTGGCCACCGAGAACGTCTTCATCGGCGCCTCCAATGAGTTGGGCGCCTTTGAATCCGGGGTGGCCGGACAGTTCTTGGGGGTCGTGGGTGCCATTGCCCTGGGCGGGGTCGCCACCCTGGTCATCGTGGTGGTCTGGTGGTGGCGTTTCCCCGCCCTACGAGATGTTGACCGCTTCAGCGATGTCCTGGCCACCCCCGACACCCTCCCCCGGGCCGACTCCGGTGCCGCCCCCGGCTGACCGGGCCTGAGCGAGGCCGCGCCCGAGCGGCGAGGAGCCCGTTTCGGTAGAAGCGGGAACACGGCGTCGTCGGTTATGCGTTGACCGGGGGCGGGCCAGGTGTCCTCGGGCCCGACTACCGGATCGGCCCCCGGCACCGGCTGCCACACGGCGTCGTCGCCCGGCTCGACGTCGAAGCCGATCACCTCGGCAGAATGCGGCCCAGCCGCCAGCGATCGGCACCGTCCACCTCGAGATCGCCTGGCACTAACTTTCACACCATGGAAGCAATTGCCGCCACCATGTCCGACCTTTTCCTCGACGGCTTCCGCCGCCCCCGCTGACACGGGAGGCCACCGCCACCGCGTCCCCACGGGACACCGCAGTTCTACCAAGCGAACGCTTGGTCCAGCTACGCTCGGAACTCCAACATGGCCGGTGCGACCAGGTCGAGGTCGCCACAATCTGGGCCGAACGCAGGGGGAGCCTCGCATGGGATTGCGGACCGGTGACCAGTACTTGGCCGGACTCAAGGATGACCGGGAGATCTGGTACGACGGCCAGAAGGTGGCCGACGTAACGACCGAACCGGGTCTCCGCAACACCGCGCTGACCGTCGCCCAGTACTACGTCATGCAGAACATGCCGCATCTGCGCGACCTTATGACCTACGAGACCGACGACGGCGACCGGGCCCACTTGTCCTTCCTCGAACCTCGATCGATTGAGGATCTACGCCGCCGCGGTGGCGCTTTTGCGGCGTGGTCCGAGGTCACCGGCGGGCTCATGGGTCGCGCCCCTGATTACATGAACGCCTGCATGATGGCGGTGGGCGCCGCCGCCCACCATTGGGGTCGCAATGACGCCGAGATGGGCAAGCACGCCTACGACATCTATTTGCACTGCCGGCGCAACGACGTGTGCATGACCCACACCTTCGTCAACCCCATGGTGGACCGCCTGCGGCCCTTGGCCGACCAGGACCCCTACATCAACGCCGGCGCGGTGGAACGTACCAGCGACGGCATCATCGTGCGGGGCGCCCGTATGGTTGGCACCCTGGCCCCCTTCTGTGATGAAAACCTTTCCTTCGGCGCCCCGTTGGGTCTATCAGACCGAGAAGAGGTCTACGCCCTGGGCATCCAGTCCAAGGTGGCCATGAAGAACATGCGGTGGATCTGTCGAGACAAAGCCGACCTTGAACGCGGGCACTTCAATGCCCCACTCGCCTCGCGTTTTGAAGAGATGGACTGTATCGCCATCTACGATGATGTATTGATCCCTTGGGACGACGTATTTGTCTACAAAGATGTCGAAGTACACAACCAATCGCTTCCCATGATGCATTTCATGGAGTCGTTGGGCCATCACGTCGTGGTCAAGAACGTGGCCAAGACCCGGTTCCTGTTCGGCTTGGCTCACATGCTGGCCGAAACCATCCAGGTGAACAGCTTCGTCAACGTACAGGACCGCCTGGGAGATATTCTGATGTGGTTGCAAACCATGGAATCACTAGCGTTGGCCGCAGTAGAGGGGGCCTGGGTGGACCCGGCCAACGGCATGTACTACTGCAACACTGCCGCCGTGAACGCCGCCCTTCGCCTCTATCCCGAGGTGTACCCCCGCATCGTGGACCATCTGTACCAACTTGGCGGTGGCGGCTATGTCTCCATCCCCCAAGAGGCGACCCTGGAGGTGGCCGACCTGCTGATCGACAAGTACTACAAAGGCGCCACCCAAGATGCCAAAGGCAAGGTGGCGTTATTCCGGCTGGCCTGGGATGTGGTCGGTTCCGGCTGGGGTGGGCGCCAAGAACTTTATGAACGCTTCTTCTTCGGCGACACCCAGAAGATGAAGGGCCTCAACTATATGTTCTACGACAAGACAGAGGCAACCGAGATGGTGGCCCGCATCCTTACCCCACCCCGGGACCGTGAACGGCTGGCCTGGCCCGACAAGTATCGCAGCCCCCGCCCCTGATGCGCGCCACCGTCACGCTCGACAACCCGGTCGTGACGGTGTGGCAGGCTGGGCCGGTGCGACACGTCATTTACGGAGCCGGGGCCATTGGGGCGACCATCGGCGGGCTCTTACAACACCGTGGCCATGAGGTTGTGCTCATCGCCAGGGGTGCCCACGCCGCCACCATGGCCGCGGATGGGCTCAACCTGCTCACCCCGACCGAACAGCTCCACCTGAAGGTGGCGGTGGCCACTCAGCCAGCCGAGGCGAACCTGACCGACGACGACGTCGTGTTCATGGCCATGAAATCCCAAGACAGCGGGGCCGCCCTGCAGGCTCTGGCCGGTACTGGGTTCAAGGGTGCGGTGGTTTGTGCCCAGAACGGGGTCGACAACGAACGCCAGGCGCTACGGCACTTCGAGCGGGTCTACGGGATGTGCGTGCAGTTGCCGGGAACCTTCCTAGAGCCGGGGATGGTGGCCTGTCACGGCTCGCCCGCCCTCGGATCCCTCGATGTGGGCCGCTACCCCCACGGGGTCCACGACCAGGCCGAGGCCATCGCCGCCGCCTTGCGTTCCGCCGGTTTCCAATCCAGGGCCGAGGCCGACGTGATGGCCATCAAACACGCCAAGTTGTTGGGCAATCTGGCCAACGCCCTTGACGCCTCGGTGGATCGCCACGCCATGCGTAGCGAGCTGGCCAAGGCTGCCCGCCGGGAAGGCAAGGCCTGTTTCCAGGCCGCCGGCATTGCCTGCGTCGACCAGGCCACCTACGCCGAGCGGGTCAAAGATGTCGGCATCGTCGAGCTCGACGGTATCGCCCAGCGGGGCAGCTCATCCTGGCAGAGCCTGGTGAAGGGCACCGGCTCGGTGGAAACGGACTATCTCAACGGTGAGATCGTGCTGCTCGGCCGCCTTCATGGGGTTCCCACCCCGGTCAACGCGGTGCTCCAGCGGGTCGTCACCGACATGGCCCGAAACCATCGCCCGGCCCACAGCTACCGGCTGGAGGAACTCGAAGCGCTGGTGGCACGCGAACGGGCCGCCGCGCTGGCCTGATCACGCGTTGGCCTGAATGGCCCGCCACACCGACTCCGACGTGAGGGGCATGTCCAGATGGCGCACGCCCAGATGGGCCAGGGCGTCGATCACCGCGTTCTGCACCGCCGGGGTGGCCCCCACCGTGCCCGACTCGCCGATTCCTTTCGCCCCCAACTCGTTGCGGGGGGTCGGCGTCTCCATCACGATGCGCTCGAAGGAAGGCAGATCGCTGGCGGAGATAACCGGAAAGTCGGCGAAGTTGGCGGTGAGGGGGTTTCCGTCAGCATCGTAGACGAAGCCCTCCATCAGCGCCTGGGCCGCGCCCTGGGCCAGCCCGCCGTGTACCTGGCCATCGGCCAACAGCGGGTTGAGGATGATCCCCGCGTCATCCACCGCCACCAATCGCACCAAGCGGACCCGGCCGGTCTCGGTGTCGACCTCGACCACCGCCACGTGGGCGCCGAACGGGAAGGTCGGCCCGGTGGCCTGGAAATCGGTCTCGGCGTGGAGCAACCGACGCTCGTTGCCCGACCCGGTCGACTCGTTCCCAGACCCCGCCGACCCCGCCGCCTGGGCGGCGGCGATGGCGGCCCAGTCGAGCCCTACGGCTGGGGTGCCCACCACATGGAAGCGACCCTGCACGACGTCGAGCACAACGTCGTCGGGGTTGGCTTCGAGCAATTCAGCGGCGAGGTGGCGGGCCTGGTCGACCAGCAACCCCGCGGCCTGCCACATGGCCACCCCGTTGGACTGCACCGAGCGGCTACCCCCGGTGACCCCACCTCGGGGCACGATATCGGTATCACCGTGGAACAACTCGATGCGTTCCATGGCCACCCCGGTGCGGTCCGAGATCAACATGGCCCACGAGGTGTGATGGCCCTGGCCGTAGGGCGAGGAACCGGTGAGGGCGAGCAGGGAACCGTCCGGGCGCAGCGACACCGATCCGTAATCAGGGCGCAGGATGCCGGCGGTGCGTTCCACGTAGGTGGCCAACCCAATACCAAGCAGTATGGGACTGCCGGCAGCCCGGCGACGGGTCTGTTCGGCCCGCAACTCGCCATAGCCGGCCGACTCGAGGGCTAGCTCCAGGGCCCGGTGGTACTCGCCGCTGTCGTAGCTCATGCCGGCCAAGGTGGTGAAGGGAAACCGATCGGCGGGCAGAAAGTTCTTGCGTCGCACCTCGGCGGGGTCCATGCCGATCTCGGCGGCGAACACATCCACCGCCCGCTCAATGGCGGCGGCCGCCTCGGGCCGACCCGCCCCCCGGTAGGCCCCGGTGGGGGTGGTGTTGGTCACCACCGAATCGGATCGGAACCCAGCGGTAGGGATGTCGTAACAACCGGTCAACATGGCTTTCGTGTTGGAGGGCAGCCCGGTGGCCCCCGCCGGGTAGGCGCCCGAATCCTGGATGATGTAGGCCTCATAGGCGTGGATGACGCCATCGCGGCTGCCGCCGATGCGCAGGTACTGCACCTGCCCCCGGCCGTGGTGCAAACCCACCATGTCGTTGCTGCGGGGCGGGATCCACATCACCGGGCGGCCCGTCTTTTGGGCCAGGAACGGCAACAACAACTCCTCGGGGTGTGGCGTGCCCTTGGCCCCGAAGCTGCCGCCCACATCGGCGGCCACCACCCGCACCGCGGCGGTGTCCACGCCGTAGGTGCGGGCCAGCGCAGCGCGCACCGGATGGGCTCCTTGGCCGGCGGAGTAGTGCACGATGCGCCCGTCCACCCATTCCGATGCGGCCACCCGAGGCTCTATCGGGGCAGGGGCAAGTCGGTTATTGACGACCCGCACCTCCGCGATCACCTCACAGCCGTCCCAGTCGGGTTGCAGGTCTGGCGCGTCGAGATGCAACGCCACGTTGGAGGCGGCCCCGGCGAAGAGCTTCTGAGCCGAAGCCAGGGAAACCTCTGGGTCGACCAAAACCGGCCGCGCTTCGTAGTCGACGTGCACCAATTCGATAGCGTCAGCCAGTTGGTAACTGGTTTCTGCTACAACCGCCACCACCGCCTCGCCCACGAAGCGCACCGTGTCAACCGGCAGCAACGGGCGGACCATGGCCTTGTCGATATCGGGGTTGGGGGTGGCGAAGGGGGCCAGGTGGGCGACCTCGGCCCCAGTGATCACCGCCACCACCCCCGGCGCGGCACGGGCGGCGGCCACATTGATGGCACGGATGGTGGCGTGGGCGAAGGGCGACACGACATAGCCCACCTGCAGGCACCCCGGTAGCTGGCGATCGCCTACGAAGAGGCCGCCGTTGGTGATGAGGGCGCGATCTTCACGGCGCAGGACTGGAGTACCACGTAGGGCCATGACGCCGTCCTAGCACAGCCACGGCTCGCCGCCGGCCACCCGCAAGGGGTCCTGCTGGCCGCCCGCATGGGCTTCAGCTCAACTCACCGTTATCCGTAGGACCCCGCAGGTTGAGGGAGGCGACGGTGGTGTCGGCCACGTGGTGGGCTCGGCGCTCGATGTCGTTGAAGGTGAAGGTCAAGAGGCGATGCCCTGCGGCGGTGAGGCGGGCGTAGCGACGATGATCAGGGTCGAAGCGATCGAGGTGCCAGCGCTCGCCGACGACCTCGATCACCACTCCATCCCGAGCAAAGTCGACCTGGTTCGGATCCAGCACCTGCACCGCGGCACCACAACCGGGACGGGCGGCCAACGCCTCGCCCAGCCCCAACAAGGTCTCCTCGACCGAGGTGGCGGCTACGCCGTTGATCTGGATGGGTGGTG
>JANPEN010000581.1:0-1602 GCA_031422955.1 Acidimicrobiia bacterium | reverse complement strand
CAACTCGGCGGCGTGCTTGCGGGCGGCGGCGGATCCGGGCGAGCCGGAGAGCATGCGGGCTAGCTCCACGGTGCGTTCACGGCCGGCCAGCACCCTCGCCGCTGAGGCGGTGCTGTCTTCGCCCTGCTCCTTTTCGACCGTGACCTGGGTGGTGGCCCACGCGGCCACCTGGGCCAGGTGGGTCACCACCAGGATCTGACGGCTGCCAACGGCCAGGCGGGCCAGGGCTGCCCCTACCGCGGTGGCGGCGGCACCGCCGATGCCGGCGTCCACCTCGTCGAAGATCTGGGTGGGCGGGCTGTTGTAGCCGACCTTGGACAGCACCAGGCGAAGGGCCAACATGGCGCGGGCCAGCTCCCCACCGGAGGCCACCTTGGCGAGGGGCAACAAGGGCGAACCGGGGTTGGCGGCCAACAGAAAGGTGACCCGCTCCCCGGCCAGATCTTCCTCGTCCAGTGCCGCTGTTGGGTTGACGTCGACGGGCGCGTCGATCACCGGCGCGCCAATCACGGTCGCGCCGACGGCCACGTCGAGCTTGGCCTTGGCCAGGGCTAACTCGGCCAGGTGGCCCTGCACAGCCCGGGCCAGCTCGGGTGCGGCCCGCCTCCTGGCCTCGCCCACCTGGCGCTGCACGACCTGGCGGCGCTGGGCCGTCGCCCGCCGCAGCGCTTCCAGCTCCTCGGCTTTGGCCTCGCGATCGGAGAGCTCCTCGGCTCTGGCGGCGATGGCGCCCTGCTCCTCCATGACCTCCTGCAGGGTCTCGCCGTACTTGCGACACAACTCCCGCAGCAACGATCGGCGGGCTTGGATCTCGGCCAGGCGCTGAGGATCGGGTTCGATGCCCTCGCCCACCGCTCGCACCTCGTGGCCCAACTCGGCCAACTCCACCGCCAGTGAGCGGGCTCGCTCCTCGAGTTGGCGAAAGGGTCCGCGGTCGCGCAGCGCGGCGATGACGGCCGCCACCCGCTCGGCGGCCCCGTCCTCATCGTTGAGGGCGGCGTAGGCAATACCGGCGGCCTCCTGGTGGGCCAGGGCGTCGGCCAGCCGGTCTTCTTCGGCTTCCAGGCGCGCGTCCTCGCCGGGATCCCCCAGCCCGGCCGCTTGCAACTCCTCCAGCTGAAAGCGCAGCAGGTCCAGCTCACGAGCCCTGGCCCGGTCGTCCCCGCCGAGGGCGGCCAGGGAGCGATCGAGGGCGGCCAGCTCGGCGGTAACGGCCCGCAACGCCTCCACATCGACATGGCCGAACAGGTCCAGGGCAGCGCGCTGGGTGCCAGGATGCAGCAAGGACTGATGGGCGTGTTGGCCGTGCAGATCAACCAGGCGGGCCCCCAGGGCGCTCAGCTCGGCCTGAGAGGCCATGGCGCCGTTCACATAGCCCCTCGAGCGCCCCTCCCTGGGTACCACCCTGCGCAGGATCCATTCCTCGTCCTCCTCGCTGAAGCGACCCTCGACTACCGCTTGGCTGGCCCCCGGCCGCACCAGGGCGGGATCGGCCTTGCCTCCCAGGAGCAGGTCGATGGCCTCGACCACCAAGGTCTTGCCGGCGCCGGTCTCCCCGGTCAACGCGGTCAGGCCGGGAAGGAAGGTCAGACCCAGCCGCTC
>JANPEN010000580.1:0-2863 GCA_031422955.1 Acidimicrobiia bacterium | reverse complement strand
GTCCTCGGACAGCAGCATGCGGCCGAACTCGGCCTCCACCTCGAAGTTCCGCTCACGGTTCGAGGTGTTCCGGATGGTGCCGGAAACGGTGGCGGTACCGGATCTATCTAGCGCGCACGTCGTGATGTCAACCTTGTAGGTCGACGGGTCGGCCGGCCCGCCGAGTTCATCGGTGGCGTCTGCTATGGCGTCGCTGCCTTCGTTGACGGCGACCACGAAAAGAACCCAGGAGCCGGCACCCAGGGCAAGGCTGACCACGCCCATGATCAACCCGGCCGCGGCCTGGCCCTTCTTGGCCCCGCCGCGGGATCGGGCTTTGCTCAGACCGATTACCCCGAGCACAACGGCGATCACGCCACCGAGAAACAGGAAGCACAGCACCAACGAAACAATGCCGACGATCATGGCCGCCGTCGCCGCCCCGTTGCCGGCCCCAGCCGGGGCCATGGGCTGGGGTACATGCCCCCCACCAGGACCGAAGGGCGATCCGGGCGCAGGCGCCTGACCCCACCCGGCCGCCGGCTGCTGGCCACCGAACCCGGGCGGGCCACCGAACCCAGGCGCCCCGAAACCCGACTGGCCGACCGGGGCGCCCGGCCCGAACCCGGGCTCGGGGGGCGGCTGGACCAGGTTGAAGGACGGATCCGCGCCCGACTGCCAGCTCGGCCCAGGCGGACCGAAACCTGATCCGGCTTCGGGGGGCTGGTAGGCGCCGGGAATGCCCGTTGGCGCTGCCGCTGAATGGTCTCGTGCCCCTGGCTCGACCCCGATGGCGCCGATGGCAGCAGCTGAACGGGTGGCGTCATCGTCATCGACCGGCGCCAAACCACCCGGAGCACCCGGAGCACCCGGGGGAGGCGATCCCGGCCACGCCGGCGGCTCGCTCGACGGCGACGGCCAAGCGGGGGCCGGTTCGGTTTCGATCACCGGTGGGGTCCAGCCCAAGGGCGACGCTCCCGGGGGTGACGTTGGCGCCGAGGCGGGCGCAGGCCAAGCGGGAGTCTCCTGGCTCGACGGGGGCGCGGCAGCGGGGAACGTCGGCGCCGACGGCGGGGCGGCGATCATTGGCTCGGGAGGTTGAAAGCTCCAGCCCTGTGGCGGAGCGGTGGGCGGCGGCGCGTCCGGATCCTCGGGCGGCGCCCCGTCGGGTGGGGTCCCCCAGCTGGGGGTTGGGTCTTCAGGTCGGTCGCTCACAGCCTCATCACCCCTATCCGACGGACGATGCCGAACTGTACCCGCCCCGTGAACCTCCGCGGTCGACCCGACTCGACCGGTCCCGTGGCGGTTGCGGATTCCGCTCGATACGCTGCTAAGCTCACTCGCCGCACGGGGCTATAGCTCAGGTGGAAGAGCGCTTGCATGGCATGCAAGAGGTCGAGGGTTCAAGTCCCTCTAGCTCCACCCCGTAACCGCTGGTCACCAGCGGTGGTCTGAAGAAGCTCGACCCCCGAGGGGGCCGCGGCGCTACGGTCCCGCCTATGACGAGCGAGGCAACCGACCAGGCGAGTGAGCGGGTTCCGGAGGCGATTCTGGAGCCGGAGTTGCCCATCTGCGACGCCCACCATCACCTGTGGCTCGGTGGGGGCCACACCGGCTTCCCGTACACTTTGGATGATCTGCGAGCCGACACAGGCACCGGCCACAACGTGCAACGGACCGTGTTCGTCGAATGCCACGCCCAGTACCGCAAGGACGGCCCGCTCGAGCTGCGTCCGGTGGGCGAGGTCGAGTTCGTGGCCGAGGCGGCCGAACGCAGTGACCGGACCCCTGGCCCGGCCATCGAGGCCATCGTCGGGCACGCCGATCTCACCCTCGGCGAGCATGCCGAGGATGTGCTGAGGGCGCTGGAAGCGGCTGGCGGGGGACGATTCCGGGGGGTACGCCACAGCACGGCGTGGGATCCGGCGCCGATGGGCAACAACGCCTCCCGGGCCGGGCTAATGGGCGAGGACGGGTTCCGGGCCGGGGTGAGAAAGCTTGGCCAACTCGGCCATTCCTTCGACGCGATGATCTACCACACCCAGATCCTGGAGTTGGCCGAGCTGGCCCTGGCCTGTCCCGAGGTGACGATGGTGGCCAACCACCTGTGCGTGCCCATCGCGGGAGGGCCCTATCGGGGCAGGGCCGACGAGGTCCGCGCCGTGTGGCGAGAACACTTACCCGAGCTGGCCCGTCGCCCCAACGTGGTGTTGAAGATCGGGGCGTTGATCCGGCCGCTTTCGGGCGAGCGGTGGGACAAGCGGGAGGTGAAGGCATCTTCGGAGGAGATCGCCGCCGCCTGGGGCGACGAGATCCGCTTCGCCATCGATACCTTCGGGCCGTCGCGCTGCCTGTTCGAATCGAACTTCCCCGTCGACAAGGCCTGTTTCGGCTACGTCGAGATCTGGAATGCCTTCAAACGACTGGCGGCCGGCTTCACCCCGGCGGAGAAACTCGACCTCTTCCACGACACCGCGGCCAGGGCCTACCGCCTCACCGGGTGATGACGAAATCGTGGTCGGGCGCGTTGCGGAGCTCGCGCCGCAGCCGCCCGACCGTGCCGGGAAAGAACGAGACGATCCGACCGGTGGGATCGCGATAGAAGTTCGAACAGTCCCCGTCCAAATCATGAGTAACAGTACAGATGAGACGGGATGTCGATCCAGACCGGCGCGACGTAGTTGCATACCCATGAATACACCGCTCAGCCCCGCACCCAGTATTCCTACTGATTTCATTTGACCTCAAGTTGGAAGGTTGTGACGCGAACACGATGTAGGGGGGACGGATCGAACATGCCGAGCTAGGTTTGCTGGCACCAAAATCGTAGGGGGATCCGATGGTCGATATCAGTGGGCGTTGCGACGCGGGCTTCGAGGCGGTC
>JANPEN010000579.1:0-3796 GCA_031422955.1 Acidimicrobiia bacterium | reverse complement strand
CGAGCACCTGTGCGTTCTTTCTGGTTGAACAGATCGGCCAGCCGGGCCGTCTGGTGGAGTCCGGACCGACCCCGAAAATGTTCTCTGCCCCCGAGGACGCTCGTACGCTGGCCTACGTCACCGGGCAGTTCGGATGATTCGACCCGATGGCCTGAGGCCAACTCGCACGAGCAGTCGCCGCTGGATCTACCGGCCGCTGGTCGTTGTGCTGGCTGCTCTGGCCGTACTCGCCGGTCTGGTCCACGACGCCGCACCGGCGGCTGCCGCCGTACAGGTGATTGGTGAGGGAGCGTCCTTCCCGTTGATCGAGATCGAGCAGTGGCGCGCGGACGTGGCGCTGCCGCCTTACAACCTGCAGATCGTCTACAACGGGACCTCCTCGGGTCAGGGTCGCGAGGAGTTCAAGAACGGCCGAGTGGATTTCGGCGTGAGCGATATTCCCTACCCGTCGGGCACCGAACCCGGCTTTGCGTTCTCCTACGTGCCGCTCAGCGCGGGCGGGATCGCCTTCATGTTCAACCTCGAAGACGTGGCCGGCCGGCGGGTGACTGACCTGAAGCTCACCCCCACCACAGCCTGCAAGATCTTCACCGGGCAGATCACCAAGTGGACCGACAGCGAGATCGTGGCGGACAACCCGAAGTTCAGCGCCGGCTACCTGAGCAACGACAAGGTGAAGGTCATCATGCGCTCGGGCGCGGCGGGAACGTCGTTCATCCTCGGGGACTATTGTGAAAAACTGGCCCCCGCGGTGTGGCGACAGTTCACCATCGACGGCCCCGGTTTCGCCGGAGGGGTGCCATGGTCCAACCACCCGGGTCCCCCGCTTTCGCAGTGGCCCGCCCCCCCCGGTGGCGCCAACGCCGGCGGTTCGGACCAGAACGCCAACACGGTGGCCAGTGATGGCACCGGCGCGGGGGCCATCACCGCGGTGGAGACCGGGTTCGCCATCGAACGGAATATCCCGGTGGCCTCGGTGCAGAACGATACCGGCGCCTTCGTGCGGCCGACGGAGGCCGCCGTGACCACCGCCTTGAGCTACGCCGGTAAGGACCCGCGGGGTACCCAGAAGCTGGTCTTCAACCCGGGTGATTCGGCGGCATACAACCCCTCCACCTACAGCTACGCCATCGTCAAGACCGGACCTGGCAGTATGGACGCGGTGAAGGGCAACGTCCTAGCCCAGTTCCTCAACTATTCGGCGGGACCCGGCCAGCTCAAAGCGGAACAGTTGGGTTACGCGCCGCTGCCCCAGAACCTCATCGACGTCGCCTTCGATGTCATCGCCACCGTGGCGGGAGCCCCGCCGCGCTCCACCTTCCTCATCGCCGGTGGTGGCGGTGGGGGCGGCAGTGGCGGTGCTGGTGGTGGCGGCGGTGGCGCGCCGCAAGATTCGGGGTCGGCAGGTGGACAAGGGGGTAGCGGCGGGGATCCCGCCGTCGGAGTAGGGAACCCGACCACCAGCAGCGGAGGATCTGGCACCACTCCAGGAGGGGGTGGGGGCGGAGGTTCGGCCGCCAACGCCAGCACCGGTGCAACGAGTGGTGCCGGCTCGGGGGCGACCATCACCGCCCCAGACGGCGGAGCGGGCAAGACCCTGGTCACCACCAAGACAGGAGCGGTAGTGAAGTCCCCCGCCCGAGCGGCGGGGTCCTCGAACGGTGGCGGCGAGAATGGTGGTGGCGGAAATGGTGGCGGCGCCAACGAAGGCGCCGGTGAAGTAGCGCTCCTGCCCTTTCCCGAGCAGCCGGTGGGCGCCACCGCCCGGGACTCGGTGCTGCCCTTGGGCTGGGTGCTCGCCATGGGTGGGGCCGGGTATCTGTACAACCGGCGCCGGGAGCGGAGTGCCCAAAGATGAGATACTTCAGAGTACGCCGGTCCGACGGGGTGCGGGTCGCGTTGATCGTGGCCCTCCTGGCGGGAGCGTTGGCCGCCGGCCGGTCCCCGAGGGTGGACGCGGCCGACTCGCCCAGCCCGCCCGTAACTGTGACGCTGGCGGGATCCCACCTGATGAGCCCGTTGGTGGCGGCATGGGCCGGCGAGCTGATCACCAAAGACGCATCGGCTCGGATCGGGTACACCCAGGGCAACGCCCTGACTGGACGAAAGGGCCTTCTCGCGGGGAACGCGGACGCCGCCCTGTCAGCCACGCCGTTGCAAATCGATGACCTCGCTCGCATCGAAGAGCTGAAAGCCGCCGGCCAGAACCCTGATTTCGTCACGGTGCCGCTCAACGCATCGGCGCTGTTGTTCGCGGAGTTGCGGCCCCTAGCCGCGTTGATCCCTCTGGACGTAGCGGGATCGCCGGCTGTTGATGTGCCACCGGGGCCCGTCAACGGTTACTCCATGGCCGATGCCATACGTTTCTACATGGAACCGCCTAATCTGAGAGATGCGCAGTACGCCACCCTCCATGGCTACTCGGTTTACAATCCTCTTTGCCCCACCCCCTGTCCCGAGGAGTGGGAGCCCCCTCCGCCCAAGTTGGGCGATGTCTCCGCCCCGTCGGGTTCGATCGAGATCCCGGCGCGGACCGGGCCTAGCGCCATGGGTTGGATGCTGGAGCGGATCATGAAGGAACGGGCCCCGGACCTGTGGGCGAGGTACCTCGGTGGTATCAAACGCCCCACCGATACCGTGTCGGAGCAAATCGCTATCCCGTTCACGTTCAACGGCAGTGAGGCGAACCGGTGGGCGAGCAAGTTCTACCCCGCCATGCTGGACGCCATGCTCGAGTTCGCCTCCCGAGGGGTTAGGCCGTGCTGTTTCTTCGGCGGTCTGCCGCCGTGGGTGATACAGCAGTATCGCTACGGGGTGCTCGACCTACTCAAGCTTGATCGAACCGTCCAAGCCCATCTCGACCGCTGGGAGCTCCGGCCCCTCGTCATCGACGGAGTGGCCCCGACCCCGGTGAGCATTGCCCAGGCCCTGGTCGACGGAGACGGCTTGAGCTCCACCGAGGCCAAGATCCCCGATCTGCACGGCGGCTATCCGGCTTCCTTTGTCAACAAGATGATCGTGCGAACCGACACGCTGAAACCTGAGAAGGTCAACGCCATGGTTGATCTCATTACCTATATGGTCACCGAAGGCCAGGTTCACGCGGTGGAGCTGGGTGATCCGGCGTTGCCCCGCTTTCACGTCCAACGGGCTCTGGAAGGTGCCAATCAGATCGTCACCAAGGCCTGTCCGACCAACCGGATCATCGACGGGGCGTCCATTGCCCTGATTCATGCGGGCGCCGGGAAATGGCCCGTGCGCGGCTTGGTTCTGATGGCGCCGCATGTTTTTGTCGAGGACATAACAGTACAAAGCATCGAGGCCGCGAAAGTCGCCTTCGACAGCACGGATCTGCCGGCCAAACTTGGTCGCTACCACGACGATGTGCAGTCCACCTTCCGGGGATGGAACGATATCTGGCTGAACCCGTCATTTCGCCACTGGAATATCGAGGAATATCTTTCGGGCATTGATTGTCCGCTGCTTGCCATTCAGGGCGAAAACGACAATTACGGCAGCCATGCTCAAATCGACTCGATCCGCAATCAGGTCCCCGGATCGGTGCGCACTTTGATGCTGCCGGAGTGCGGGCATTCACCGCATGTGGACCAGGGCGATGCCACGCTGCGCGCCATCAAGGAGTTTGTCGCCTCCCTGCCCGTGGTGCTCTGATAGACTGCCGCCCCCACTACAATCCCCATCAGGCGTTCCCATGTTGAAAGGCAAATCAGTTATCGTCACCGGAGCGACCAGCGGTATCGGCCTGGGCATCGCACGCGCCTTCGCGGCCCAGGGC
>JANPEN010000578.1:0-2434 GCA_031422955.1 Acidimicrobiia bacterium | reverse complement strand
GGGGACGCGTGGCCATCGAGCACACGGTGGTGCCGGGGATCAGCAGTATGCAGCTCCTTGCGGCCCGGCATCGGATTTCGTTGAACCGAATTGGGCAGTCAGTCCTGATCACGACGGGACGTAAGTTGCGCCTCGGTTTGGCTGAAGGAGTAGACGACGTCGTCGTGATGCTCGATGGCGAGACAAGCTTTATCGACCTCGTAGGGCACGGTTTCGAAATGTTCTGGGGTGCCTACCTCGGAAGCGCCGACGAGATCCTGATCGCGGGTTTGCTCGACGAAGTGGCCGATGAGATCATCCGTGTTCGCAGGGAGGCTCGGCGCCGCAAAGGGTGGATATTCGACATTTACCTTCTCCGGCGCGTGAACTCGGCGTGAGAAAGAGCGACCGCAACGGTCGCGTACGCCGAACGTTCGACTGGGCCGAGGAGGTGCGCTGGGCAGTGGGAGGAGGCAGTTAGCAGTGCCGCGGTTTCCGCCACCCGGGCCCGGAGACCAACGGTGCGTGAGCACGGTGCTGTTGCCGCCCCGAGCCGGGCGTCTTCGATGCCGACCACCGGCGGGCCCAGATCGAGGCGTTCGTCTGCCTCGAATCGTTGGCGGGTGGCGACAACGGTGACGTCGTGGAGATCCAGGCTCCGGGTGCGAAGCGCCGATTCGACGAGGGCCCGCACTTCCTGTGCGGTCGCCTTCGATGACATGCCGATGCCCAGCACGATGCTCGGGCTCATCGCCGTCCCCAGCAGACGAACACCGGGTTGCTCGGCTCGAGTCTCATGCCGACGCCGCTAATCGTGACGGCGCGATCGATGTGCACCTGGACCATCTCGTCCAGCAGCCCCTTCGCCCAGACCGCCCGGTCGAGCAAGACGAACGTGGCCACCAGCACACCGCCGGGCCGCAACCGATCCCAGCACGCTTGAAGGACATCAAGCCCGCCGCCGCCGACGAACACGCGGTCGGGGTCGGGGAGGCGGTCCAGCGTCTCGGGAGCATGGTCAACCACGACCTCGACGTTGCCGGTCACCTGGGCGGTACGTGCGTTGGAAACGATGTTGGCGGCGTCATCGGTGGAGTGTTCCACGGAGTACACGCGCAACGCGGGAGCGATGGTGGCGGCTTCGATGCCCACAGAACCGCTGCCGGCGCCGACATCCCAGAGCACCCCGAGGCGCGGGATTTCGAGCGCGCCGAGCACGATCGAGCGAACCTCGGCTTTGGTGATCATGCCGGCGCGGTGAGCGAAGCGGCTCTCGTGAGCTCCCCACGAGATGGCGGGGCCCGCCGCGCCGGTCCCTGGGGCCACGAGCAGGACGACGGAAAGCGGGTCGAAACAGCCGTTGGCCAGGCCTTCGAGGTCGGTGGGTACCGTCTGTTCGTCAGCTTCGCCGATACGGCTGGCGACGACCACATGGCGGGGACCGCAGCCGTGCTTGAGAAGTTCCTTGCCCAACGTCTCGGGAGGGTTGGACGGCGCGGTGAGCACGGCGACCTTGGGCGAACGGGCCGCGGCGTCCACCGCCTCGGCGAGGGGTCGGCCGTGGGCGGAGACGACGTCGGCGTCCTCCCAGTTGAGCCCGGCCGCCGCCCAAGCCAAGGACACCGACGAGGGTGCCGGAAGGACCTGTAGGCCGGTTGCGCCGAAGCGTTCGACGAGCAGCCGCGTGACACCGAAGAAACCGGGGTCTCCCGATGACAGGACGCACACGCGACATCCGGCGGCCCGCCGCGCCCCCATCTTGTCGATGATTCGCGGCAGTGGACCGACCAGCTCGATTCGTTCCTGAACGTCCCCGTGCGTTGGAAACCAGGCGAGATGGCGTGCTGAACCGACGAGCACGTCGGCGTCCGCCACCGCCAGGCGGGCCGCAGTTCCGAACACCTCGCCCCCGATGACACCGACGATGGAGATCCGCGGTTCAGGCATCGGAGGAGCTCGTCGCGCTCCGGTAGCGAGTGGTGTAGTCCGCGGCGTACACGTGGCTGCGCTGAGCGGTGGCTCCGGCCAGGGCAGGACCGATGAGGAGGATGGTGCTGGAATCGAAGGCGGCCTGGCGAACATCGCGGGCCATTGCCCCTATGGTCGTGCGAAGGAGTTGTTCGTCGGGCCAACTGACGCGGCGAGCGACCACGACAGGGGTGTCCGCGCAGTACGCGGAGCCTTCGCTCAACAGACGCTCGGCGAGCTGCTCAACGAAGGAGACCGACAGAAACAGCACGAGCGTGGCGCCGGTGGCGGCATAGGCCTCGAGGGTCTCGCGCTCGGGCATGGATGCTCGGGTTCCGGATGCGTGGCGGGTGAGCACGACGGATTGGGCGACGCCGGGAATGGTGAGCTCGCATTGGGCGAGCGCAGCGGCGGCGTTCATCGAGGACACCCCTGGTACCACCTCGAAGCCGCGATTGTTCTCACGACACCAGAGGATCTGTTCCCC
>JANPEN010000577.1:0-11400 GCA_031422955.1 Acidimicrobiia bacterium | reverse complement strand
AGCCGCCGACACTCGGCGACCGACAGGGAGCCGAGCAACAAGCACAGCAACAAGCACAGCGGCCGAGTTGGGGGCACATCAGCCGTGCAGCAAGCCCGCGTGTTGGGGTGGGAACCAGGGCGGCGCTGGCGCCGCTTGGCGTGTTGGGGAACCCGGCTTGCTGGAGGGGTGGCGGCGTCAGGTCGGCGTGTGAGCGCTAGCGAGCCGCCGACACTCGGCGACCGACAGGGAGCCGAGCAACAAGCACAGCCAACAAGCACAGCACAGCAAAGACCCCCGTAGCATGACCGGGTGATTGCATGCTGGTGGTTTCCCCCTGGTGAGGACGCAGCGAAATCGCTGGAGCTCGATCAGGTGGGGAGCATCCAGGAGGGTCTGCTGTGGATCGATGTGGTGAGCCCGGATCCGGCCAGCATCGCCGAGCTCGCCGCGCGGCTTGGCGTCGATGCGACGTTGGCGTCCACGTTGGGACACCGGCACCCCCGCCATCGCTTGGTGCCCTGGGGCGAGGTCCGCCACGGGGTGTTGCCCTGCGCGTCGTTGCGTGAGGGCGAAATCGTCGTACGGGTGATGGAGCTGGTCTTCTCGTCACGCTTTCTGGTCACCTTGCGGTGGCCAGACGATGATGGGGACGCCGAGGCTGAAGGGACCACGCCAGGGTTTGAGGGGACCGAACCGTACCCGTTGGAGGACGTGGTCCGGAGCTTCCGCGCCTCGATACGCGCCGGTGGACCGAGTGGGTTGGGCGGTTTTTTGTGGGCGTTGTTCGACCAGCTGGCCGAGGACGCCTTCGATGCCGTCGACGTGGTCGATGATCAGTTGGACCGGGCGGAAGAGGTGGTGTTCGACGACGAACCGGATATGACCGTGCCCAGGGAGCTGTTTCAGCTGCGCCGTACTATCGCCGCCCTACGCCGCGCGGCCGCCCCCCAACGCGACGTGTTGTCCACCTTGTTGCGCACCGATCGGGAGCTGATCGACGAAGACGCGCGGGCCGCGCTGGAACGGGTCTATGACCATTTGTTGCGGGTGGTCGAGCTGGTGGAGGGCCAGCGGGACCTGTTGGCTGGGTTGCTCGACGCCCACCTGGCCATCAGCGCCAACCGCACCAACGAGGTGATGAAACGGACCTCGTCGTGGGGGGCCATCTTGGTGTTAGCCACGTTGGTGGTCGGCTATTACGGCATGAACTTTGCCTCCATGCCCGAGCTGGGCTGGCGCTTTGGCTGGGTGTGGGCCCTGGGTCTCATCGTTTCGGTGACAGGCGGGCTGTTCGCCCTGTTCAAGAAGAAGGGTTGGCTATAGCGCAGCGGTACGCCATGGCGGCGGTCACCCGCGTCCAATCGACCTACTGCTCGGTATGTCCGGCGCTGGCCGCTGGAGTCCGTCCCCCGTTGAGGGCGTGGCGAAGGCTGCGGTAGAGCAAGGCGGCGTCGCCTAAGCGGTGGCGTAGCTGGGTCTCCAGGCCGCCGACGGGGGTCAGGTTCTGGGGCGCTCGAGGATCGCGAGCGGGGTTGGAGGCAAAGCGTCCCAAGGTGGCTGCGGCCCGATCGGCCAGGGCTGTGGCGGCGGCCCGATCGGTGGGGGCGATCTCGTGGCGAACCACGCCCGACCACGGATGCTGTCTGGGTCCGGGCAACCGCAAGTACCACGACAGGCGGGGAAACGGCTCGCCGATGGCGAAAACAGGGGTGCGCTCGCCCGCCTCGAGCTGGCCGATGATGGCGGCCACCGAGGCCGGCAGGTAGCGATGCTGATGGGTTTTCACGTGACCCAACGCGTTGGGAATCTTTTCCCGACGGCGAATCGGTCCATCCACCACCACCATGGTCACCTCGGCGCCGTGGTCCTGAGCCGCAGCGGTAGCCACCGCCACCTCTAGGTCGGCCATGACCTGTTGGAGCTCGATGGACAGGGCGCCGGGATCGTCGCGGCCAGAAGGGGGCCGATGCCGCCAGCTGCCGTGACGGGTGGTGATGGTGTCGATAGGCACGGTCAACAGCACCACCCGGTCGAGCTCGACCCGGGTGATCTCCGCCGAGGCGGCCCGGTCCCCGGCGCGGGGGTAGCAGCAGACAACCCCGGCGGCCACTGAGGCGGCGATTCCTGCGTGGAAACCGCCATGGTCGTCGTCCCAGGCCAAGGTGGCATCGATGCGGCGGACCCCGTCGACGAAGGCCACCGTGGCTGGTTCTACCGGGGCGGGCCGGCGGGGTTCCCAGGCTCGGGCCGGCACCTCGAAGCCCACGTCGACGGCGGGACCCTCGCCGTTGTCGCCGCCTTCCGTCCCTTCCATGGGGGCGCCGTAGTCGGGTGACCATGACTCCACGCTCAGCCGACCTCGGGGGGTGGCCGCGTTGCCCGCCGGGGCCACGGTCACGCCAGAACTCGTTCGACGTGGGCGCCTTCGGGGCCTTTGGTCACCTCGAAGCGGACGGGCAGGCGCTCAGCTAGTTCCCGAACGTGGGTGATGATGCCGACCATGCGCCCGGCGCTGCCTAATTCTTCTATGGCGGTGGCCACCGTGTCGAGGGTGTCGGGGTCGAGGGTGCCGAAGCCCTCATCAAGGAACAATGACTCCAACGGCGCCGCGGTGGGTCCGGCCAGGGTGACGACCTGTTCGGCCAACGCCAAGGCTAAGGCCAGGGAAGCCAGGAACGTCTCGCCGCCAGAAAGGGTGCGGGCCGAGCGCACCGCGTCGGCGTTGTTGTGGTCGATAACGGCGAAGTCCTTGCCGTCCAATACCAGCGAGTACGCACCACCGGAGAGGCGCTGCAGCATGCCGGTGGCTCCCTCCACCAGTTGCTGCACGGCTTCGTCGAGGATCCAGGCCCCGAAACGGTCGGCCCGCAAGAGCTTGGTCACCAGGCTGGCGACCTGTTCCTCTTCGGTGGCGGCGGCCAACTCTTTGGCGGCTCGCTCCGCACGCTGGCGGTCCAGGGCCAGGCGTTGCGCTTCTCCGGCCAGCCGGGCCTGGGTGCGGAGGGCCCGGTCTCGTATGGCGTCGAGCACCCCGCTCGCGCTGGATCCGCCCATACCGTCAATACCGCCTCTACCGTCAATACCGTCTATGCCGTTCGGTATGTCGGTCAGGATGTCTTGGGCCTGGCCGACCACCTCCGCCCGCAGCTGCGTTTGGCGCGCCACCAGGTCCCGGTGCTGTCGACTCACGACGTCAGCCTGGGTGGCTACGTGTTGTTGTTGCTGGAGGGACCACGCCACCAGCATGTCCCAATCGCTGCCCAGGTCGAGCCGGTCAGCGGACGGAGGGCCGAGGGCGCTGACCCCGTCCCTGGCGGCATCGAAGGTGGCCCAGGCCCGGTGGCGACGTTCCTCATTGCCCCGCAGCGCGGTCCTGGCCGCTTCGAGCTGGCGGCCAACGGTGGTGCGCCCGGCCCGGGCTTGGTCCACCGCCGCCGCGGCCACCCGGGCTTGATCCAGGTCTCGTCCGGCTTGGTCGACGCTGACCCCTCGGGCGACCCGTTCGGCCAGCTTCTGGAGGTGGTGGCGAGTGTCTTCCAGCTTGGTCTCGATGCGGGTCAGCTCGAGCTGGGCGGTTTGGCGTTGCTGGCCGGCGCTGGCCTCCTGCTGGCCGGCCTGTTCCCGGTGGGCGGTGGCGTGGTCCAACCCAGGGCTGGGCAACGCGGGCAGCACGGTGACGGTCTGGCCGCACACGGGACAGTCATCGCCGGGCTTGAGCCGTTCGGCCAGGGCGGCGGCGGCCAGTTGGGTGCGGGCCAGCTGCAGCGCCGCCTCGGCTTTTGCGGCCGCGGCCGAGGCCCGCTCGTGTTCGAGTTGGGCCTGACGTTGGCGTTCCTCGGCGGCGGCTAGAGCGGTTTCACCCTTGGCCACCAAGCGTTGTTGGTTCTCCAGTTCTTGATGGCGTTCCAGCACCGCTTGGCTTTCGGTCGCCCCCGGTAGGGCGGCGAGGACCATTTCCAGGCGCTGGAGCTCGTTGTCCTGCGTCGACGCCGATAGTTCCAGTTCCGCAATGGTGTCGCGTTGCGCATCATGGTCGGCGGAGAGGGCATTGACGTCTTTGGGTTTGTGCACGGCACCCAGTTGGGTGGCGGTGTGGGCCAAGACCTTGGCCTGGTTGGTGAGGTCGAACTCCCGGCGGGCCAGTTCTTCCAGCTCGGGTCGGGCCGCGTCGCAGGCGGCCAGCAGGGCGGTCATGGCCTGGCCCTGTTTTTCCAGCTGCTGGGCTCGCTCCTCGGTCGCTTCGGCCAGCTCGTCGAGGCGGCTCCGGGCCATCCGCTGGGTTTCGCTGGCCAGCGTCGCGTGTTTCGACGCTCGTTGTTGCAGACGATCGTAAAGGCCGAGGTCGAGTAACTCTTTGAGCAGCGCTTGTCGATCGGCCGGTCGGTGGTGCAAGAAGCGGGCGAACTCGCCTTGGGGCAGGACCACCGCGGTAGTGAAATGCTCGTAGGTGAGGCCCAACAGTTGTTGCACCTCCCGGGTGACCCCGTCGGCGTCGCCGGCCAACAACTCGTAACTGCCGTCGGCCAGGCGGCGTTCCAGGCGGGCTTCTTTGGTGGTGGCGTTGGCTCCGGTGGTCGCCCGTACTACCCGTACCGCTCGGTATCGTTCGGGGCCGACCCGGAACTCCAGGCCCAGACGGGCTTGGACCATGCCTTGGCTGATCACCGGACCGACTCGGCGGCGGTCGGCCAGGCGGGGCACCGCCCCGTAGAGCACGAACACGATGGCGTCGATCAGGCTGGACTTGCCCGATCCGGTCGGCCCGGACAGGGCGAACAGTTCCGAGTCGCTGAAGTCCACCACCGTGCGCTGGCGAAAGGCGGTGAAGCCCTCCAGCTCCAATCGTTCAGGTCGCATGGCTGGCACCGGGTTGGTCGGGGTCGTGTTGGTCGGGGTCCAGTTGATCACGGGCGTCGTGGTCGCTGGCGTCCTGGTCGACCAAGCGGGCGAAGAGGGCACCGACGCGTTCGTCCTCGATCGATTGCGCCACCAGGAACTCGGCGAACAGCTCTTGGGGCAGGCGGCCCAGCCGTTTGGGCCCGTCGTCGTCCCGCCCGCCGAGGGAGCGGTCGCGCTCGTCCACCAACTCGATCCGCACATCCACCGCGTTGGGGAAACGACCCCGTACGTCCTCGGCCAGCCCGGCCCGGTTGGGTTCGCGCACGACGAGACGTAGATGGGCATCGCCCACCGAGGCGGCCAGCTGCTCGAGGACCTCCAGGGATCCAATCAGGGTGCGCAGCTGACGCGCCGCTCGCAGCTCGATGGTCTCGATGCGGGCCGGTCGGCCGGGGGCGACCTCCACCACCTGCACGCTGGAGACGTTGTCGCCTTCGCCGAAGTCCAGCTGCAGGGGTGAACCGGAATACCACGTGGGCGCCGGTCCATCCAGGCGTTGGTTGCGGTGCAAATGACCCAGCGCCACGTAGCTGGCGGTGGGAGGAAAGATGGAGGCGGGTACCGCGTAGTCGAACACGGTGTGGGCGGTGCGCTCGCCGCCACCCAATAGCCCGCCCACCGCGGTGAGGTGGCCGACCACCAGGTTCACGCTGTCCTGGCCGAAACCGCCGCAGAGCACTTGGGAGATGCGCCGCACCCGGTCCAGGTAACTCTGGTTGTGCTGGTCGGCGTCGCGCTGCAACAGATCGTCTGCGCTCACCGCGTGGCGCTGGGACAACCACGGCAGCAGGGCTATCTGGCAGGGCGTGTCCGCGATGTTCAACGACAGCACGCCACCGTCGGCGGGGGCGACCACGAACGGCCGCAAATGGACCCGAGCCAGTTCTAATAACGGTTCCACCGCGCTGAGCCGGCGGGGGTGGTCGTGATTGCCCGCTATCACCACCACCTGACGGCCCCCTTCGGCCAGGCGCAGCAGGCTGGCATAGACAAGGCGCTCGGCGTCGGGGGAGGGGGCGGCGCTGTCAAACAAATCGCCCGCCACCACCACCAAGTCCACGCCCTGGTCGGAGGCCACCGCCACCAACGCATCGAGGGTGGCCTCGTGTTCTTCAACCCGGGAGCGACCCCGCAAGGTCCGACCGACGTGCCAGTCAGCGGTGTGCAACAGTCGCAGGCTCATCGAACCGGTAACCCGGCGAAGGGATCGTCGCTACCCCCGGGGGTACCGGCAGGGTCGAAGGCGGTGGGGGCCATACCGGCCTCGCCCACCCGGGTAGCCCACGCCGGAAAGGGAAAAGTGACCAGCAGCGGAATGGGCAGCTCCGGTTGGGCCAAAAACATGGAGCCGGGCCGCAAGATGGTGGCCCGCTGGCGCGCCGCGCCGACCAAGAAGCCGTACTCGGGCCGGCTGGCCTCGGCCGGGTCGAGGCGGCCCACCACCCGGATGGCGCAGTTGGCCACGATGCGGCGTTCCACCTCCGAAGCGGTTTGTTGGGCACCGATGAGAATGATGCCGAGGGACCGACCCCGTTCGGCCACGTCCAAAAGAATCTCTTTGATGGGGCTGGAACCGTCGCGAGGGGCGTACTTGTTCAACTCGTCGAGCACCACGAACAGCAGGGGCCGCGAGGTGCCACTACGTTCTTTTTCTTCGAACGTGCGCCGCAGGGTGACCCCGACCACGAAACGTTTGGCCCGGTCGTTGAGATTGTGCAGATCGACCACGGTGACCTGTTCGGCCAGAACCACCTTGTGGCGGGCGGGATTGGCCAGATCGGCCCGAATCAAATGCTCCAATGGTTTCACCGCCCCGTAGAGCCGGCGTACGAAGGCGTTCACGGTGCCGATGCCGATGGCTCGCCCCGCCCAGTCGCTGCTGTCGTCTTGCACCCGCTCCACGATGAAATCAGCCAATTGGCGAAAGGTGCGCAGTGTCTTGCCCTCAATGGACACGGCGCCGTCTCCGGCCGGCTGAGCATCTTTCAACTTGGCCGCCACGTTGCCCACCACCAACGTGTACTGCTGGCGATCATCTTCCGCATCGGCGAAAAGAAAGGCCAACAACTCATCGTGGCAGAAGTCGACCAAGGTCCAAAAGAAGCTGGTCACCCCTTCGCCTCGACCGGCTACGTCGGGCACCCCGCTGGTGTCGCCTCGCCGGGGCGGGGCGAAGAACCCAACGGAGGGGAAACGGTCCGCGGGCAGCCCCAACAGGCGGTACTGGTCGACGTGATCGGGTTCCAAGAAGCGGTTGGGATGGTCGAGGAACAACAGATCCTCGCCCTTCACGTTGAAGATCAGCGCCTTGGTGTTGGCCGCCTCGGCCCCTAACACCCCGGAGGTGAACAGGCTGTAGAGCAGGAAGCTGGCGTAGGTGGTTTTGGTGGCCACCCCGGAGATGCCCGAGATGTTGACGTGAGCGCCGCGGGTGCCGTCCACGAAATCAACGTTGACGAAGAGCGGCTCCTCGTCTCGGCTGAGCCCGGCCGGCAGGCGCCGGTCCCAATGCTCCCAGCCCAGGGCCCGATCCCGCTGGGCGTCGGCGGCGCGGTACACCGCATGGCCGGGCAGGGGCGGCACGAAGATCTCCGGCTCGAAGCGGGTGCTGGACACCAGCGCCGCCTGGGAGATCTCGGCGGGGAGCAGCCCCTCCGCCACCAGGAACACGTCGGAATCGAAGCGCAGGCCGTCGTGGCGGGCCCGGACCTGGGTCACCACCCCGTAGATCTGCACCGGACCCCGCCCGGGGACCGGCCGCTCGGTGGCCACCACGTCGTCCAACTGGAGGAACTGGCCTGGGGCCACCCCGACCCAAAACTCCAAGGGGGTGGCGTCTTGGGTGCCGATCACCCGTCCGACTGGTTCCGCCTCCACCCCCCTGACGCTAATAGCCCGCCTCCCGTCGCCCCGGCCGGTTTGCGGTGGCTTCGACGCCAGCGGCTACAACGGGGGGGTGGCACCGGCCCAGGGTGGAACTCGGGTGGTGAGCGGGCGAAGGCGCTCCATGTCGATCTTTGCGGTGGTGGCGCTGTTGACCTTGCTGGTCGGCGCTGCCCCGGTGCTGGTGGCGGTGGGGCTGGTGGTCGACGGGGTACGGGGCCGCGGGCAACTCCCCAGCGTGAGGTTGTGGGCCTTCGCCGTGCAGTTCCTGGCCCTCGACGTAGTCGCGGTGGTGGCCGCCGCGGGATTGTGGATCTGCTTTCGGCCCTTCGGGCGCCTGCGGGGCGATGCCTCCCTGGCCTGGCATGGGCGTTTCCAATGGTGGTGGACCGGCCAGGTCATGGACGCCGCCCGCCGCTGCCTCGGCCTGCGCTTCGTCGTTGCCGGCCCGAATACGGTGGGCTCGGCCACGGCGGGCCCCGGGGCGCGCGGGCCGCTGGTGGTGCTGGGCCGCCATTGCAGCTCCGGGGACGCCCTGCTGCCGCTGTTGTTGTTCGGACACCAGCAGCGCATGCACCTGCGTTATGTGATCGCCCGGGGGTTGGCCTGGGACCCGGCCCTTGACTTGTTCGGCCACCGGCTCCGCAACCATTTCGTGGATAGGGAGACGGCCGGGCTGCACGATCTTTTGGCTGTTGGCCGCCTGGCCCGGGGCATGGCCGACAACGACGCCGCCGTGATCTTCCCCGAAGGCCAGTTCTTCACCGTGGCCCGCCACCGACAGGCCATGGACCGTATGCGGCACGACGATCCGGCGCGGGCGGCCCGCCTAGCCGGCCTGGCCCATCTCCTGGCGCCGTTACCAGGAGGGGTGCTGGCCCTGCTGGGAGCGGCCCCGCCGCAGACCGACGTGGTCGTGGTCGGTCACATCGGTTTCGAGCGCTACTCGACCCTGGCCGACGTGTGGCGCAACCTGCCCTTCACCGAGCCGGTGGTCGTGCAGACCTGGCGCTTTGCGGCCGAGCAGCTGCCCAAATCCCGCCGTCAGCGCATGGAATGGCTCGATCAGCGCTGGTTGGACCTCGACCAGTGGATAGCGGAGAGCGCGGCCGCCGGGGTCAGCTCAGATCGATCCCCGGGTAGAGCGGGAAGCGGGCCAGGAGGGCGGCGCAACGCTTCCTGGCTGCTTCGGCCACGCCGGCGGCCAGATGGTACTTAGCCTTGGACGGTCCGGACGAAGCCGCCGCGGGGGTGGCCGCGCTCAAGGCGGTGACGATGATGTCGGCCACCTCGTTCATCTCGGCCGTGCCCATGCCCAAGGTGGTCAGGGCGGGGGTGCCGAGCCGGACGCCGGAGGTGTACCAAGCGCCGTTGGGGTCGCGAGGGATGGAGTTGCGGTTGGTCACCACCGCGCAGTCCAGCAGTGCCGATTCCGCCTGGCGGCCGGTCAGACCAAACTTGGTGGCCGTGTCGAGCAAGACCAAATGGTTGTCGGTGCCGCCCGTCACCAGTCGCACCCCCCGGCGCATGAGGCCCTCGGCCAGGGCCTGAGCGTTGGCCACCACCGCCGCCGCGTAGTCGGTGAAAGCAGGCTGGAGCGCCTCGGTGAAGGCGACCGCCTTGGCCGCCATGACGTGGGAGAGGGGCCCGCCCAGCACCATGGGACAGCCCTTGTCCACGTAGTCGGCGAATTCGGGCTGGCATAGCACGAACCCGCCCCGAGGCCCCCGCAGCGACTTGTGGGTGGTCGAGGTGACCACCTGGGCGTGGGGGACAGGGTTGAAGTCTCCGGTGAAGGCCTTGCCGGCCACCAGCCCGGCGAAATGGGCCATGTCCACCATGAGCACCGCGCCAACCTCGTCCGCGATCTCGCGCATGGTGGCGAAGTTGATGCGCCGCGGGTAGGCGGAATAGCCGGCCACGATGACCAGGGGACGGAACTCTTGGGCCTGGCGGCGAACCTGGGCGTAGTCGAGCAACTCGGTGCCGGGGTCGGTGCCGTAGGCCTGCTGGTTGAACATCTTGCCCGAGATGTTGGGCCGAAAACCGTGGGTGAGGTGCCCGCCGGCGTCGAGGGACATGCCCAACAGCCGCTGGTTGCCCAGCTCTTGTCGCAGCTTTTCCCAATCGGTGGGGGACAGGTCGTTGATGTGCTTGGCCCCCAGCCGAGACAGGGTGGGGCCTTCCACCTCACGGGCCAGGATCGACCAGAATCCCACCAGGTTGGCGTCGATGCCGGAGTGGGGTTGCACATAGGCGTGGCTGGCCCCGAACAGTTGGCAGGCCAGTTCGCTGGCCCGGGCCTCGACGATGTCCACGAACTCGCAACCGGCGTAGAAACGATGCCCGACGGTGCCCTCGGCGTACTTGTCGGAAAACCAGTTGCCCATGGTCAACAGCACCGCAGGGGAGGCGTAGTTCTCCGAGGCGATCAGCTTGAGCTGGCTGCGTTGGTTGGCCAGCTCGCCCACGATGGCCTGGGCGATCACGGGATCCACCGCCTGGATCACGTCGATGGCGGCGCGAAAGGCGCTGGATTCATGTGCGGTCACGAAGGTCTCCTGAGCGGGGGGGGATGCGCCTGGCCGGCGGACCCCGCGACGAGGGGGAGCGAGGCTGCCGCGCCGGCGCAGCCGGGTGGCCAGATTAGTGGCGCTCGGAGAGGTACGAGCCGATCAGCGTCGCCACACCATGCGCGCCGCGTCCATCACCCCGATGCCCAAGGGGATGCAAACGGCGGGAAGGGCGGCGCCAACCGCGTCACGCAGCAGGTGGGGTCCCCCGGCGGGGTCCGCCGCCAAGGCCGCCCAGCCGGCGAAGGTGGTGGGAGAAACCACGCTGCCCCGTAGCCCGTTGGCCACCAGCCAGACCACGAAACCGCCCAACGCCCCGCCTAGCAGGGCTGCACAACAGGCGTTGCCCGGGTCCCTCAGCCGGGCCGCTCCGGCTACTGCCGCCCCCAGAACCATGCTGCCGAGCAGGTTCAGGCCGAGGCCGGTGGGGCTGGTGGTCGGCGCATCAAGGGCCTCGAGAGCGAACCCGATGAAGGTGGCGGCCGCCGCCCCTGCCGCGGACGGTGCCAGCACCGAGCGGGCGAGCCAGGCGGACCGCTGGCCGTCGGGGTGCTGGCTGGCCCGGTTGTGCTGGCTCACGAGCAACGCCGCCCCCACCGCCAGGCCCACCAAGGCGCCGTAGACCGCGCTGTCCATCAGTCGAACGATCGGGCCAGGGTTGGACCAGCGGGCGGTGGCCTGCCCGATGAGGCCGGCTAGGGGGATGACCACGATGGCGGCGATGGCGGCGGCGCTCAGCGCCCCGACCATGGGCAAGCTGGTCTCGGGCGCTGCCTCGCCCGCGTGCAGGTCCATCCTGGACTCCTCGTGTCTTCCTAGATCTGCTCCGCCGCAGGATCAGATGATTGAGGAACCGGCAACGTCGTGAAAAATACATCAAACCGTCGCCAATCTGACGAAGTGTGAGCCGATTTACGCCGGGGACTGGCTGAGATCGCCGGGCCGGGACCGTGGCGGCCGATCCGCCGCTAAGCTGACCCCCCGTTCGGGGCTGTAGCTCAGTTGGCTAGAGCACCTGCTTTGCAAGCAGGGGGTCGTGGGTTCGAGTCCCATCAGCTCCACC
>JANPEN010000576.1:0-16057 GCA_031422955.1 Acidimicrobiia bacterium | reverse complement strand
CAAGCCCGTGGCGTCAATGGCGACCACCCCGAAGCGGGAAGGGTCCTCCACCGGGGTGAGGGCGATGGTGGCCTCTGCTCCCCTGGCGCGATGCAACGCCACCAGGTCAGCCACTTTCAGCTCGGTGATGACATCGCCGTTGACGACCAAGAAGGGGTCTTGGCCCTGGTCCAGCCCAGCGGCCCGGGCGGCGAAGCGGATGGCACCGGCGGTGTCCAACGGTTCCGGTTCGACTGCGTACCGCAGCGCCACCCCGCGGCAACGGGCGCTTGGGTAGGCCTTGGTGAACGCCTCGGGCCGGTATCCGAGGGAGAGCACCATCTCCCGCACGCCGTTCGCCGCCAACCAGTCGGCGACCCATTCGATCATGGGACGCCCCAGAACGGGCAGCATCTGCTTGGGACGTTGCCGGGTGAGCGGCCGGAGCCGGGTTCCGAAGCCCCCGACCAGCACCACCGCCCGCATCGCTCAGCCCGAGGTGGTGGTGGTCGAGCTGGCCACGGTCCCGCCGGTAGCGGCAGGGGCCGAGCTCGCCGTGGTGGTGGTGGCGGCGGGGTCACCGACGATGGTGGAGCCGGTAGGCAGGCTGGGCACGCTGCCGGGCAAGATGCCCGGCCGGGTGGTGGAGCCGAGCGAGTTCGGGTCGAGGTCGGTGAGCTGATCGAGCTGGGGGATGCTTTCGGGCCGGGGGATGTCGGGGATCTGGGCCTCGGGCACGAAGGCCAAGGTGAAGGCCATCCGGTCGTTGAGGAAACGGACGCCGTTGAGGTCGGTCTCGATCACCCGGGGGGCGGTGGTGGCATCATCGGCGCTCTTCCACTCGACCAACACCAGCTTGCCCGCCTCACCGCTGGGACAGGTGGTCTTGCCCGATTCGTAGACCTTGCCCTCTGGCGTGGTCAGCTTTCCGCCTTCGATCTTGATCCCGACGTTGTCGTAGAACTTGCCCACCGTGGCGTTTTCGCCGGCGGCGGCGGAGGAGAACGGGTGGATGTGGGCGATCCCGTCGTCGTGGGTGTGGATGCCCAATTTGTCCCCGGCGGCGTCGCTGGGGTTCGGGGCGAAGGTATCGCAGAGATACAGCCCCATGGCGGCGTGCCAGTGATCCACATTCAAACGAGGCTCGAGGCGTTGAGCCGACGCTCGCTGGTCCCGACCCCAGAACACCAGCAACGTTCCCACGATGCAGATGACGAGGATGGCCAACGGGTAGGTACGGTCACTGCTTTCCCGGATGGAGCGCTTCTTACCGCTGCGCGCCACCTTGGCCAGCTTCTTAGTGGAGGAGTTGGACGGTGCCATGGCGAGTTTCCAGGCTAGCCCGCCTGGCCTCTTTCAGCGGTGATCTCGGGCCAGGTTGGTGATCTCGGTGAACAGGTTGCTGTAGGCCTGGGCCACAGCCGCGGGCGATGCCCAGCTCTCCACGAAGGCTCGCCCCGCCGCTCCCCACGAAGGCCAGCTGCCCGGGTCGTCGAGCAAGCTGACCAGCCCGGACAGGAAGGCATCGGGATCGTCGGGGGCCACCGCCAGCCCGGCGCCGGCCGCTTCGATGGTGCGGGCCACCTCGGTGCCCTCGTCGACACTGGCCAGCAGTGGTCGCCCGGCGGCCAGGATCGAGTACAGCTTGGAGGGAACGCTGGAATGGGCCAGCCCTCGTCGCAGCGGCACCACGTGGATGTCTCCGGCAGCCAACACCTCGCCGAGGCGCTCCTTGGGCTGGTAGTCCACGAAGCGCACGTTGGAAAGGTCGGCGGCTTGGCTCTGCAGGGCGGCCCTGGCTGAGCCCTCGCCGTTGATGACGAACACCACCTCGGGCCGAGCCGTGGCCAGGGCCCTGGCCGCCCCCACCACCAGGTCCAAGGACTGGGACAACCCCACGTTGCCGGCGTACATGACCACCGTCTTGCCGACCAGGCCGTGCTCCTCGCGATAGGCGTTCTCCTTAGGTCCGACCCCGACGGCGGCGGTGTCCACAAAGTTGGGGATGACCCGGACCTTGGCCCGGGACGAGGATGCGGGGTCGCCCCGGCCGAGCTTGGCCGCCACGTTGGTGGCCAGCTCCTCGGACAACACGGTGACCACATCCGCGTGGTCGTAGATGAAGCGCTCCAGGCGGGCGGCGGCGGCGATCAACCGGAGGTTGGTGATCGCACCCAGCTCCACGGCCACGTCGGGGAAGATGTCTTGCACGTTGAACACGAACGGCACCCGGTACCGCCGCGCCACCAGCCAGCCTGCCACCCCCAGGGTGATGGGCGGGGACATGGCCAGCACCAGGTCGGGGCGGGGTCCCCGGCGATCGACCAGCCCCACCGCGGTGGCGAGGGCGGTGAAGCCACCGAAGGCGGCGGCGCGGGCGGGGATGTTGGTCTTGTCGGCAGGGAAGGGATGCACCCGGCTGACGAGGCCCCACGGTTTCTCCTCGGCCCGAACCAGGCGACCTCGCCAGGCTGGCTCCACCCGATGATGGCGGTACCACGGCAAGGCGGTGACCACATGGAGGCGATGGCCCAGTCCCACCAGACCGGTAGCGATGGTGGTCATCACCTCCCCGGTGGGGGCGATGTCTGGCGCAAAGTGCGGACACAGGACCAGGACGTTCACCGTTGCACCGGACCGAAAGCCCCGGCGCGGGCAGAGGCAAGGCCAGCGGCCGCGGCGCGATAGGCCGCCCGCTGGCCGGCCGCGCTGCGGCGGGCGTCGAAATAGCCGGCCCTGGCCAGACTGGCCGCGGCCAGCTCGGCTCGACGCGGAGGGGAGGAGGTGACCAGGTCGATCTCTGCGGACCAGGTGGCCGCGTCGTGGATCCCGATGCGAACCCCTTCCGGCCCCACCACCTCGGCTAGGGGGGCAATATCGGAAACCAGCAAGGGGGCGCCCACCGCCAACCCGTCGAGGGCTCCCAGGCCGAAGCCCTCGTAGCGAGAGGGGAACACCACCGCATCGGCGGCGGCCAGCAGTGTCTCGTAGTCCGCCGCAGGGATGCGTCCCACCCGCAGGATCCGGCCCTGGAGGGCGTGGGTTGCCACGAAGGCGGCCAGATCCTGGTCTTCTGGCCCAACTCCGCCGGTCAGCACCAGCTGGGCCTCGTGCTCGGCGGGCAGGCGGCGCATGGCCTCATAGAGCACCCGGTGGTTCTTGAAAGGGTGGGGCACGGCCGGATAGAGCACGAAATGAGCGCCGATATGATAGCGCCGCCTCACCGCTTGGTCCTGGGCGGGGATGACCAGGTGGGGCCGCGGCCGCAGCACGGGCCGCACCACATGACAGCGTCGGCGCTCGGCCCCGAGGCGGTCTACCAGTCGATCAACCACGAAGTCGCTGGTCACCGCCATGACCTGGGCCGTTCGCACCGAACGGGGCAGCATGAAGCCCAGGTAACGGCGTTTGAGAGCGGAGAAGGTCTCAGGCTGGTCGAGGGGCTGAATGTCATGGACGGTCAGCACGCTGGCACTGCGATGGCGCAGCGGTACCACTCCCCCGGCGTGGTGCATGACCTCGATGTGGTGTCCGCGTTGCTGGGACACCAGCCAACCGGTCTCCACCAGCACCCGGCGGGCCCTGGCCCGGCCAGCCAGGACGGCGCCCACGAAGGGGAAGGCATCACCCAGCCAAGGATGGGCCTCGACCAGCTCCTGCCGGCCGAACAGGGTGAGCTCGATGGGGCGTGCCTGCTCGTCGGTCTCGGAGTGGGCGGCCAGTGCCCCGAGCCAGCCCAGGAGCAGGTCCTCGCTGCCCCCCACCACCCCGGGGACCAGCCAGCACAGGTTCACCCCCACCCGCAGCGCGTCGCTCACCGCCGCCGGCTCACGCGATCAGCTCCTGATAGGCCGACCGGGTCAGCTCGGCGGTGCGGGCCCAGCTGAACTCGGCGGCCCGCAGCCGACCCGCCCGACCCAGCTCGGCGGCCAGGCACGGATCACCCAGCACCCGCTCCAACCCCTCCGTGATGGCCCCCACGTCGCGCGGGTCGATGAGCAGTCCGGCCTCCCCCGCCGCTTCTGCGGTGGCGGTGCCGGCCGAGGTGACCACCGGGGTACCGGCGCCCATCGCCTCTAACACCGGCAGCCCGAATCCCTCGAACAGGCTCGGGTAACAGAACACCGCCGCCCCTGCGTAGAGGGCATCCCGGTCCGCGTTGGGCAGGAACCCCAACACTCGGGCCCGGCTTCCCAGGGGCCTGACCAGGGGTTCGATCTCGGTGTGCCAGCCGCTCGCCCCCACCAGCACCAGGTCCACATCGGGGCGGGCCAGGCGGCTGAAGGCCTCGATCAGGGCGGGCAGGTTCTTGCGGGGCTCCAAGGTGCCGACCGACAACACGAAGGGCCGCTCCAACCCGTAGCGGGCCAGGGTGGTGGTCACGTCACCTGGGGAGACCTCCACCGGGCGCAGACCCAGGGGCACCAGCCGCAGCTTGCGCTGGGGCAAGCCGGCGGCCACACAGTCCCCCCAGGTGGCCTGGGAGGAGCACAGGATCAGATCCGCGTCACGACGCAGCAGCCGCAGGGCCTGGGCGAAAAAGCGTCGTCCCTTAGCGGTGAATTGTGAGGGGTCCGCCACATAGGCAAGATCGTGGACGGTGACCACCAACGGCGCCGAATGCGGCGGGATCGCCACCCCGGTGGCGTGGATCACGTCGACCGGCCCGGTGGCGCGTTGCACGGCCGGTCGGCGGGCCAGGTGCCACGCCTCATAGAGCGCCAGGCGGGGCAGGGGCAACGCTCGCACCGGTATGGGCGGCACCCAGGCCGGCGCTGGGGGCCGCCGGTGGTAGGCGGACACTCCGACCAGGTCCAGCTCGGAGGAGGCGTGCAGCTCCCTGGCCACCTCGAGCGCAGCCCTGGCGGTTCCTCCCGGCACCTCGTGCCAGCACTGCTCCAACGTGTAGGCGACCCGCACGAAGGCGAAAGTCTGGCATATCCCGCCCGCGCAATCGCGGACCCGCCCCGACTCCGCTCAGGCGTGCTCTGGCGCGCTCAGACCGCCAGGGTACGGGCCAGGTAGGCGGCGGTGGGGACCAGCCCGTCGCGCAGCGCCACCCGTAGCTCGAAGCCGAGATGGGCTCTGGCCAGGGTGAGATCGGGTTTGCGTTGGGTGGGATCGTCCTCGGGGAGCGGCTCGTAGACGATCTCCGAGCTCGAGTTGGTCACCTCGAGCACCAGCTTGGCCAGCTCGTTCAGGCTGAACTCCCCGTCGCTGCCCACGTTCATGGGGCCCACGTAGTCCGAATCGAGCAGGGCGATGATGCCGCGCACCTCGTCGGTCACGTAGGTGAAGCTGCGGGTCTGCCTGCCGTCCCCGTAGATGGTCAGCGGCTGGCCGGTCAGGGCCTGGACCACGAAGTTGGACACCACCCTGCCGTCCTTGGGGCGCATGCGGGGTCCGTAGGTGTTGAAGATGCGCACGATGCGCACGTCGAGGCCGTGGCTGCGGTGGTAGGCCATGGTGATGGCCTCGGCGAAGCGCTTGGCCTCGTCGTAGACACCCCGCGGGCCCACCGGGTTGACGTGACCCCAGTAGGTCTCCGGTTGGGGGTGCACCTGGGGGTCCCCGTACACCTCAGAGGTCGAGGCCAAGAAGAACTTGGCCCCTTTCTCCCTGGCCAGACCCAGGCAGTTGTGGGTGCCCAACGCTCCCACTTTGAGGGTCTGGATGGGCAGCTCCAGATAGTCCTTGGGCGAAGCCGGGGAGGCGAAATGCATGATGGCGTCGACCGGGCCGGCCACGTGCACATAGCGGGTCACGTCGTATTTCACGAAGCTGAACCCGTCCCTGCCGATCAGGTGCTCGATGTTGGCCAAGGCCCCCGTGACCAAGCTGTCGATGACGACTACCTCGTCGCCCCTGGCCAGCAACGTTTCACAAAGGTGGGACCCCAGGAAACCGGCCCCGCCGGTCACCACGATGCGGGCCATGAGCTAGGCCCGCCCGATGCCCTGGTAGGTGAAGCCCCGGCGCAGCAGGGCAGGCCGGTCGAGCAAGTTGCGGGCGTCGACCACCCGAGGGGTGGCCATGACCTCGCGCACCTTGTCCATGTCGAGCCACTTGAACTCATCCCACTCGGTCAACACCACCAGCACCTCAGCCCCCTCACAGGCCGCGTAGGGGTCGGTGCAGACCTCAATGCCGGCCAGCTCTTTGGTGATGGCGGGGTCGTAGCCGCGCACCTGGGCGCCCGCCTCGACCAGCCGTCGGATGATCTCCAGGGAGGGTGAGTCCCGCAGATCGTCGGTGCGAGCCTTGAAGGTGAGGCCCCACACGGCGATCTTGGGACCCGATCCCGGCGCCGCCCCCGAACCCGAGGAGGCTCCGGCCGCTTTGAGGACCTTCTCGGTGACCCGGGCGAACTGCTCGTTGTTGACCTCGACCACACCGCGCAGCAGGTGAAAGTCGTAGCCGTGGTTCTCGGCGATGGCGATGAGGGCCAAGGTGTCCTTGGGGAAGCAGCTGCCGCCCCAGCCCGGGCCGGGGCGCAGGAACTCGTGGCCGATGCGCTTGTCGTAGCCCATGCCCAAGATGACGTCGTTGACGTCGGCCCCTACCGCTTCGCAGATGGCGGCGACGGCGTTGACGAAGCTGAGCTTGGTGGCCAGGAAGGCGTTGCAGGCGTACTTGATGGTCTCCGCCGAGGCGGGGTCGGTCACCATAAGCGGCGCCGGGACCCCCACGTAGAGGGAGGCCACCCGCACGGCGGCGGACTGGTTGTCGGCGCCGATGACCACCCGGTCGGGATGCAGGAAATCGTCCACCGCAGCGCCTTCACGGAGGAACTCGGGGTTGGACACCACCGACACATCGGGCCGGCGCAGGGCCCGCTCGACCACTTTGGTCGAGCCCACCGGCACGGTCGACTTGTTGATGACCACCGCTTCGGAGGGCAGCACCGGACCGATCTCCCTGGCCGCGGCCTCGATGTAGGAAAGGTCGGCGGAGCCGTCGGCGGCCTGCGGGGTGGGTACACACAGGTACACGAACTCGCACTGGGCAGCGGCCTTCGCCGCGCCGATGACGAACGTCAGCCGGCCCGACGCCCGGCCCTCTTGGACCACCCGGTCCAAACCGGGCTCGAAGATGGGGATCTCGCCCTTGTTGAGCCGGTTCACCTTCTCAACGTCGATGTCCGCGCAAATCACCTCGTGGCCGAGGTGGGCGAAGCAGGCTCCGGTGGTGAGACCGACATAGCCCGTCCCGATCACGGCGATCTTGCTCATCCTTGGAGATCCCTTTCGGTTCAGCCAGCTCAGGTGCTACCCGGCTCGGCCCGCGTCAAACGTGATCCGCTGACCTGTTGTTGACCTGTCGTTTCTTTCTACCAGCAGAACGACGAAAACGACCCGGAAGGGGCCCGGGGCCGCCGGTCAGCGGCAATCGGGCGGGGCCGCGTCGGCACCGGGCACCACGCCGTAGCGGGTGGTGGAGGTGATGGCGGCGGAGGTGGTGGGCGTAATCCCCGTTTGGCCGGGGACGGGGGGTGCGGTGGTGGTGGTTGTGGCGGGGGCGGCTTGTTCGGTCACGCCGGTGAAGTTGGTTCCTGTCACCAGCTCGATGAGCCCGTCGGTGAGGGTGGGATCTTCGACCAGATCGGCCCCCGCCACCAGGTAGCGAACGAGCAGCTCGGCCCCTGCCCGTTGTTCGGGAGCGAAGCGGACCATGGTACGGGTGACTCCCTGGGGGTCGGCGTCGCCCACCGCGGCCACGTCGAAACCGACCCCGGCCAAGCGGTCGCCCGTGTTGGCTCCCTCGTTGGGCCGGCCGGTGCCGTTGAGCACCCGCACCCCGACCTGACCGGGGTCGGGCTGGGAGGCGTCGACCCCCCGGAACAGATCGAGGATGGGCTGGGCTTCGGCGTCGACGATGCGCACGATGGACGCCTCGCCCACCGAGTCGATGACCACGGGCAGCGAGTAGGTCTCCAACCGGCTGGGATCGAAGTTGCGGAACTTGGTGCCAAGAGCAATGAGGTCGTCGGCGCCCAGGTTGTCGTCGAGCACCACCGCATTGAGACCGGTATTGACCAGCCGGTTCAAGGTGAAGGGGTTGCGGACCCCCTTGGCCACCGCCCGGCTCAGGGCCCGACGGATGAAGTCCTGCTGACGGCTGATGCGACCGAGGTCGGAGGTTGGATCGGACTGCCAGCTGTCGGTCTCCGCGTCGTAGTACTCGTAGTAGCGCGAACGGGCGTAAGCCAGCGCCTGGGGACCCCGCAGGGTCACACAGCCGGCCTCGGCGATGTCGAGGCCGGTGTAGACGTCACGCACAGGGCTGTCGAAGTAGACCTTGACCCCGTCGACCACGTCGACCAATTGCTCGAACTGGGCGAAGTCGACCTGCACGTAATGGTCAAGGGCGATGCCGTAGTTGTCCCGCAGGGTGGCGATCAACATCTCGGGGCCGCCCAGGAACATGGCCGTGTTGATCTTGTCGTTGCGGCCAGTGCCGGCAATCTCCACCCACAGGTCCCTGGGAAAGGAGACCAGGGCCACCCGGTCTTCTTTGGGGATGATCCGCATGATCATCACGGTGTCGGAGCGAAGCCCGCTGATGCCCTCCTCGTCGCGCTCCGCCCTTCGGGGATCGTTGGGATCGAGCCCGTCGGCGGCGTCCACCCCGACCAGCAGAATGTTGACCGGATCGCTGGCCACATCGACGTCTTCGTTGCCGCTGAGCACGTGGGAAAGGCGGACGTGTTGGATCTGGCCGGTCTTGGCGTCCACGTAGAGCAGGGCGGCGGCGGCGCCAAAACAGCCAAGCACCAAAGCCACGTTGCAACACAGCAACAACCGCTGGGGCCATGTGCGACGGAGCTTCACCCCGGCGGGAACCGCAAACACGGGTAGCGATGCTAGTAGGGCGAAGTAGGAGTTCTCGCTCAGGCCGCCGGTCAGGTTCGCTAGCCTGCGGTTATGGCCATGTCCCTTACCCAGGCGGCAACCCCCGCGCCGGCCACCACGGCAGTTTCCGCGGGAGCCACCCTCGCCGGAGCCACCCCCGTTACTGCGCCCGGGCCGGGCCTCGTCGGGCTGGTGTGGTGCGACGGGTTGCTACACCCGGCCGAGGCGGCGTTGGTGCCCGTGGATGATCACGGGTTGGTGGTCGGCGACGGGGTCTTCGAGACACTGGCCACGAACAGTGGCAGAGCCTTTGCGGTGCGTCGCCATCTTGACCGCTTGCGGCGTTCGGCGGCCGGCATGGGCCTGGAGGTTCCCTTCAGCGACGCGGTCCTGGCCGTGGCCATGGCCGCCGTCATTGCCTCCCACCCCGATCCCGACCAGGCCTTGCGGGTTCGACTCACGGTGACGGCAGGATCTTGCCCTCTGGGCTCGGCTCGGGGTGGCGGCCCATGCCGGGTGATCGTGGCCGCCGGCCCCTTGGGTACCGTGCCCGATCGGGCGGCGGTGGTGGTGGTGCCCTGGGTCCGGAACGAACGAGGGGCCCTGAGCGGGCTCAAGACCACCTCCTACGGGGAGAACGTCCTGGCCTTGGCCTACGCCCACCGGCACGGAGGCGACGAGGCCATCTTCGCCAACACCGTCGGTGAGCTGTGCGAGGGCACCGGTTCCAACATCTTCGTGGTCATCGACGACGAAGTGCTGACCCCGCCGCTGTCCTCTGGTTGCCTGGCCGGCGTCACCCGGGCGTTGGTGTTAGAGGCCGGCCTGGCCCGGGAGGCCACCCTGCCCCTATCGGCCCTGTACGACGCTTCTGAGGCCTTCCTCACGTCCACCGCTCGTTTGGGTCAGCCCGTCGGTTCCGTCGACGGCAAGCCCCTGGCGCCCCCCGGCCCCCGCACCCAGGCCGTGTCCGCCGCCCTCCACCAGCTGATGGAGCGCAACGAGAACCCCTGAACCAGGTCCCGTGTGGCGGTTGCGGGGCGGCCGTCAGGCCAGGCGGAGGTGGGTGATGTCGGCGGCGGCGAAGCTGCGGCGAACCCCTTCGATCTCAACGACCAGGTGACCGTCCTCGGTGAGATCCACCGCGGTACCGATGAGGGGCCCAGTGGCGAGCTCGACCCTGACCGCTCGACCCAGCGTGGCCGAGCGCTGCCGGTAGCGGGCCAGGAGGGCCTCGGGACCGTCAGGGCTTTCGAGCTGGGTGAGCTCGTGGTCGAAGTTGACGATGGTGGTGGCGGCCAAAGCGACCCGGTCTATCTCCCGGCCGGCTACCTGGTTGAGGGCTACCGCCTGCTCGGCCAGCTCGGCCGGGACCTGCTCGGGCCAGTTCGTGTTGAGGCCGATGCCGATGACCAGGGTCTCCACCCGACCGGCGCGCAACGAGGACTCCGCTAACACCCCGGCGAGCTTGCGATCATCGACAAAGAGATCGTTGGGCCACTTGAGCCCCACGTTCACAGTCGCCACCTGCTGACAGGCCTGGGCCGCAGCCACCGAAAGGGCCATGGTCAAAAGGTGCAGGCGGGCCGGGGGCAGGGTCGGGAACAGCCGCACCGACAGCAGCAGGGAACCCCCGGGAGGATCGAACCAGCTGCGCCCCTTGGTGCCTCGCCCTGCCGTTTGGTGGTCGGTGACCAGCACCGCGGGGCGAGCGGCGGTGATCTCCTCCAGCAGGTCTCGGTTGGTCGAGCCGGTTTCGCTCACCCAATCGACCTGCTGGAAACGGGTGGCGGTCAGCGCTGTCCGCAACGCGGCAGCCCGCTCGGCGGCGGGCGGTCTCGCCTGGGTGGCATCGGTTCGACTATCCATTACGGGGTGGTCTCCAAGGTGCTCTTTTCCAAAGTTCTCATAGCCAACCGCGGCGAGATCGCCGTTCGGGTCATTCGGGGTTGCCGGGAGCTCGGCATCAAGACCGTAGCGGTCTACTCCGAACTCGATCGTGACGCCCTCCATGTGCGCCTGGCCGACGAGGCCTACGCGCTCGGAGGACGCACCGCCGCGGAGAGCTACCTCAACACCGATGCCATCCTCGATGCCATTCGTCGCTCGGGAGCAGACGCAGTGCATCCCGGGTACGGGTTCTTCTCCGAGAACGCCGAATTCGCCCAGGCCATCATCGAGCTGGGGGTGGCCTTCATCGGTCCCCCACCCGAGGCCATCGTGGTCATGGGGGACAAGATCTCCGCCCGCAAGGCCGCCGCCCGGGGCGGTGTCTCTGGTGTGCCCGGCACCACCGAGTTCCTCACCGACGCGTCCGAGGTGGTCGAGTTCGGCCTGACTCACGGCTATCCCATCGCTATCAAGGCGGCTTACGGTGGCGGCGGGCGGGGCATGAAGGTGGTCCCCGACGAAGCGTCCGTGCAAAGCGCCATTGATTCCGCCCAACGCGAGGCGAAAGCCTACTTCGGGCGTGACGAGATCTACATGGAACGCTACCTGGAGAATCCGCGCCACATCGAAATCCAGGTATTTGGAGATACCCACGGTAACTACGTGTACCTGGCCGAACGCGATTGTTCGGCCCAGCGGCGCCACCAGAAGCTGATTGAAGAGGCACCGGCCCCGGACCTGCCCGACGATATTCGTCGCCAGATGGGTGAAGCGGCGGTGGCGGTGGCCCGGGCTTGTGGCTACTACAACGCGGGGACCTGCGAGTTCCTCTACGAGGACGGCGGGTTCTTCTTCTTGGAGATGAACACCCGGCTGCAGGTGGAGCATCCTGTCACCGAGATGGTCACAGGGTTGGACTTGGTCGAATGGCAGCTGCGGGTGGCGGCAGGGGAAACCTTGCCGTTGACCCAGGAGCAGGTGACCGTGACCGGTCACGCCATTGAGGTGCGCATCAACGCCGAGAACGCCGCCGGTGGACGGTTCCTTCCCTCTCCCGGGCCCATCCACAAGTTGGCCGTCCCCGCCGGTTTTGGTACCCGCTGGGATGGTGGCTATGAGGCGGGCGATGAGATCAGCCAGTACTACGACAACCTGGTGGGCAAGCTCATCTGTTGGGGCAAGGATCGCGAGACCGCCATTGCCCGTACCCTGCGGGCTCTGGGCGAGTTCAAGATCACCGGGATCCACACCACCATTCCCGCCGACATCGCCATTCTGGAACACGCCGATTTCCGCGCAGCCCAACACTCCACCAAGTGGGTGGAGGAAACGTTGGATCTCTCCAACCTGGTGTCGGACAAGGGCGAAGCACCCGCTCCGGTGCCTGGTGAGGAGGGCGAGCCGGCCAAGGTTCGCCGCACGGTAGACGTGGAGGTCGACGGGAAACGTTTCGCAGTGGCCATGTGGGTGCCTGACACCCCCATGCTGGTGGCGGGCAGCGCCGCCGGCGGGGCCAGGGCATCTCGCCCCAAGCGCTCTGGGTCGGGGGCCGGAGGGTCGGCTGGATCGGGTTCGGTGAGCGTGCCCATGCAGGGCACCATCGTGAAGGTCCTGGTGGCGGTGGGCGAAACGGTAGAGGCCGGTCAGACCGTGGTGGTGCTCGAGGCGATGAAGATGGAAAACAACATCGCCGCCGAGATCGCCGGCACCGTCAAAGCCATCAAGGTCACCCCCGGGGACACCGTCGGCTCCGGCGACGTCGTCGTGGTCATCGAGTAACGGTCCTGGTCCGCCTGTTGCGAGCGGTACCCACGATCCACCCAGGACGACACCTCTACCGCCACACCTACTCGTTGTCTCACTGGCAATCCGAAACAACCCTCAGACGCGGCGCAGCCACAAGCTGGCACCGGTATTGCGGGCCGACAGGGGCAGCGCAGCACACAAAGCAGCGCCATGGTTGCGCATGAGGTAGCTGTTCCAGAGCTGGATCTCGTAACACCGATTGTCGGCCAAGTAAGCACGCAGTAGGTACGTTTCGTTCCAGTTGCGCCCCTGCTTGAGCCAATCTTCAAAGTACTCAAAGGGCCAGCCGATGTCGTGCACATGCACGTGTACGCCAGCCGCCAGTCTGGGCAGGACTTCGAACACAAGAAAATTGACGTCGCTTCCGGCCTTGGCCACATGGGTGGAGTCAATGAAACAAATGTCACCAGCCTCGAGGGACGTGAAGACATTGAGGTCGACTTCCTGCACCGGACAACGATGCAACGTCACCACGTCACGGTCCTCCGGGCGCAAGCGGGCCTCGAGGCGCTCAGGATACGGCTCGATGAACGTCAGGGACATCGAATAGTCGAAGTAGGCCGCGTTCACGTCGAGCGCAAGCGCGGACGACCAACCCGATCCGACCTCGACGTAGCGCTTCGGTCGCAGGTGACGCAGCATCGCGAACAGGCACGATGCGTCGCCGTAGGAGTACTGGTCGTTGGCGAAGCCATAGCGCCAGGTGGCCGTTGGTTCCTCGCCGAAGGGGATCTCTGCCGCAAGCGGACCGAGCTGGGTGAGGAGATCTAGCTGGCTTTGTGCCCGCAGCTCGATGCCCGCCAGCGTCGTTGGGTTGGCCGAAGCCAGCCGCGCGGCGTTCTCGGCGAGCCAGGCTGGATCCGGGATCGGTGAGTAAAAGTGCCCCGGCGGAAAGAGCTGCCCGCGTTCGAGCTCGGCGACACGCTCATTGAGCTCCTGCTGTTTAACGAGCAGCGGGGCACCCTCGGGATCCATGTGCGGGGATCCCGCCGCTTCCCGCAGGGCCGCTAGCTGAACCTGCAATGCGGCGAGGTCCCGGTTAACTACGTTGCGCTCCTCAAGCAGTCGGGATACCGGGGGCAGCCGGCGCCACACCGGCGCTACTCGGCGACGCAGACCACGTAACAGCTGGATCATCGCGGTGTTCCTCTTCAAGGGTGAGACGTTGCATGCTCGTCAGCAGCTCTTCCAGACGATCGCGGAGCCGCGGCAGCCGCGGTCAGGGCCCGAGTCCGACATCGTGCTGCGAGGTGACCCACGCCAGCAGGGCCGGCAAACCCCGGGTTGCTGGCCACGCCGGACGATACCCGAGCTGAGCCTCGGTATCGCGCAGATCGCACACCGCGGCGCGGACGTCGCCCTGACGGTACCGACCGCACACCATCGGATCAGGTGCTCCTGTCAAAGCAGCCAGACCCTGCGCTATCTCGAGGATCGTTGTGGCTTGCCCCGAGCCGACGTCGAGCAGACGGCCACCCTTCGGCGGCTGCTCGATGCACTGAGTTATCGCGGTCACGACATCTTCGACAAAGACGAAATCGCGCCAGATCGCCCCGTCCTCATAGACTTCGATTGGCTGGCGAGCTTCGGCCAACTGTGCAAAGAGGGCGAGCACGCCGGTATAGGAGTTGGTGAGAGATTGGCCGGGGCCGTACACGTTCTGCAGCCGCAGAATCGATACCGCCACACCCAACGCGGCCCCCCATGACAGCAACAAATGCTCCTGTGCGAGTTTGGTGGCCGCATAAACGTTCGACGGGCGCGGCTCGGTGATCACAGCACGGCTCGGTAGCGGTTTCGCCGGCTCGCCCGACTCCCCGACGCAGTCCCAACGACCGGCTTCGAGCTGATCGGCGGGACGGAAGCCCGGATAGAACGCCGTACCATCTGCGCTTATCCATCGGCCTTCGCCGTACACGGCCCGTGAGGACGCCAGCACCAAATGGGCCGGTCGGTGCTCGCTGCGGTACAGCGCATCGAGCAGGCGGGTGGTGCCCACCACATTGACCAGGCCATGGCGAGACGCTTCGCTCAGCGACTGACCGGTGCCCGTCTCCGCCGCGAGGTGCACCACCACATCGGGCTTCGTGAGCCCGAGCACCGCTTCCCAGTTGGGGCTGTGCGTGACATCGCCCAACAACAGTTGCACCTCCGGATGCAATATCGGCGTTCGACCGCCGTGTACCTGAGGATGCAGTACATCCATGGCCACCACCCGATGACCGAGCTCGGCGAGGCGGGCGCTGAGGGCCGACCCGATGAAACCGGCGCCGCCGGTGATGAGGACGTTCGCCTGCATTATCCGCCGATCCTAGATGAGCCACCCTCCGGTGGCGGGCGCAGCGTCTTCACCCGCCCGCGGAGATGACCGAATCCAAGATCTTCGAACTGCCCCTCAATCCGCACCACATCCTGATCATCGAGTGCCGCAGAGGCGGGCTGGATGGCCGAAGGGCCGGAGACCGGCAACTAGCATCAGATTTCGTATGGCTCCGGTGGTCCAGATCCAATCGATCTTGTACGGCAACTCGCTGAGTGAGATTTGGCGTTTCGTTCGCTCGCTTCGACCCATGGTCGAGCACGCACGCAGGGAAGGATTGCTCGAGGCCGCGCTGGTCCGCGTCGGCGACTGCTCACCGACACCGAGGTGCAGCGAGGCCGATCTGACCGATTTGCGCAGCGCCGTGGGCGACATTCCCCTTACTTACCAGTTCTTCGACGCGAACCTGATGACCGCCCGCGGCCATAACACCCTGGCCGAAGGGGCGGACGCCGAGCACCTCCTGGTGATCAACCCCGACACCTACGCCTCCCCCGCTCTGCTGTCACACCTGTTGAGGGCAATGGCGGAGCCTTCGGTCGGTATCGCGGAGGCACGCCAGATTCCCGTCGAACATCCCAAGGCCTACGACCCAGTGACCGGTGAGACGAGTTGGGCGAGCACCTGTTGCGTGCTGATCCGCACGAGCGCGGTCCGCGCCGTCGGCGGCTTCGATCCCGAATATTTTCCGCTCTACTGCGACGACGTCGACTTCGCCTGGCGGGTGCGACTCGCCGGGTTCCGCGTCCTGCATGTTCCTCGTGCGGCGATCTTCCACGACAAGCGGATCACTAGCCACGGCATGATCGGCCACTCAGAAACTGAGCAGTATCACTCGACCTTGGCCGGGCTGATGTTGGCCCGTCGGTACTCCCGGCCCGACATCGAGCAGCAGATCACGGGCTGGATCACCAACCACGGCGAGGTCGCCCAACGGCGAGCCCTCGGCGACTTCCACGATCGTGACCGGGACGGCACGACGCCCGACCCGCTGGCCGGCGGCGGCCAGGTTGCCGAGTTCGTGGACGGCGCGTACGCCCGACACCGGTTCTGAGGACGGCCATGACCGCTTACAAGTTCAACTTCGCCTGGCAGTCGCCCTACGGGCACATCGTGCGCATGATCGAGGATCTGGCCCTCAGCCCCGGATTGATCATCGACGTCGGTTGCGGTACTGCTCCTATAGCGGAGCCCTTGATCGAACGAGGCT
>JANPEN010000575.1:0-1580 GCA_031422955.1 Acidimicrobiia bacterium | reverse complement strand
CTGACGGCCCGACCGAGCAGGGCCGCCCCGATTGTGCTGATCGCCGCCGCGATCGCGAGGGTGCGGGCCAACTGGGCGAGACTCCGTTCGACATCGTCGAGGGAGGCGATTTCGTAGAACTCCGCGTCGACTGCATCGAGGCGAATCGCCCAGATCAGCTTCGGGCCGGTCGGGGTATCGACGATGTGGTGAGCCGCCGGCGCACCGGCCGCCAGCAGCTGCACGAGCGCTGGCGGAACGTCGCGTTCGACGGTCAGGTTCTTCGGGCTCGCGTAGTTCGTCTTGCGGGCGTGCGACACCAGGATGGATGCCGAGTTCTCACTGCGCTGCCGTTCGATCACTTCGTCGACGCTGCGGTCGAATTGCGCGAGCGCCGGGATCAGCTCGGCCGCGTTGGCGTACGCCAACCGAGCAGCGAGGAGCGCCTGCTGCACGCCTCGCCGCCGGAACTCCGCCAGGGTGGTGGTACCACCCAGCGAGGCCACCTCACCGTGGACCAACACGTTGGCCGCCCCGACCGGCTCGCCATCCAAGACGGCGAGGAACAACGCCGCCTCGGGTTGGTCGAAGACCATTCGGTTCCAGCGACCAACCCGCGCCCTCGCCTCCTGATCGGTGTAGCCGAATCCGTCGAGCACGATCTCGGACCAGGTTGAGAACTCGTCCGCCCCTACTCGCAGGATCTCCATCTGAGCGCGGGAACCAACACGAGGCACCACGCCGTAAACGTTGCGAAATCCCACGAGCCGGTAGCTCCGCTGCGCCAGTACCTCCCACAGGCTGGCCGCGGCGAGCGGACAGATCTCGAATTCGGGCGCGAACGCTACGCTGTCGAAGAACCGCTCGGCGGCGTCCACCTCGGCCTCGTCGACCTGTCCGGTTAGCCCGGCACCCTGAACCCGGGAACCGAACAGACCGGTGAACGCGGCCCACCCACCGGCCACGGGTGCTCGGCAGACGCCGCTATTCGGCTCGACCGTCGCCCTGCCGCGCACGAACACGGCGACGTCATCTACAAGGGCGTCCTCGACCCGTTGGGCGAGCGCGGAGTCCACGATCACCGGCGGCTACTCCTACGCGCACGGCTCACGTATACATTCGACGCCGGAATTTCGCCGCGCCGATGAGTCCTGTCGGTTGGCGAGGGCCGCCATTGCTCGAGCCATGGCGGCCTCAATGATCGAGTTCTCAATTGAATCTCATTCCAAGGTCTTTCGGGGTGTTCGGGTCCGTGCGGCGCTCCGTTCGGGATTCAGGGAACACCAGGCGAACACGCCGAGGCGATTCGCCACTCGTCACAACTACCAGGGATCAAGCCGAGCTGGCCAGCAATTCGAACCGTTGAACGGGACGGATGGCCCCCCGAATATGTGCAATCGGCCCTGGCGGGAACACTTTGCTCTGGGGTCCTCTGAAGAGGAACCCACATCACCCTGGAGGTGACGCGATGTTGATCCGATCGGACCCCTTCCGCGAAATTGATCGCTGGCTGGAGAACGTTTCCACAGCCGGCCGTGAACGCTCCATTCCCATGGACGCCTACCGCCAAGCGGACGATCTCGTTCTCCATTTCGACATGC
>JANPEN010000574.1:0-3849 GCA_031422955.1 Acidimicrobiia bacterium | reverse complement strand
AGCTGCGTAGGTTCGGTTGAACGCCTCGAACAAACCCGCTGGCGTGCGTTGCCGGTCGAGTTCGACGATGCCGGCCACCGCCTCAACCTCCCTGGCTAGCAGCAACTGCGTCTGTAGCCACGAAGGCGGCACCACGCAGTCGGCGTCGGTGTTGGCGATCCACACCAGCTCGTCGGTCTTGTCCTGGCCTTGGCCGGCCGCGTTCTCGGGAAGGTAGCGATGGCCGATTTGGTAGGCGCACAAACCGAACTCGATGGCGGCCGCCCTGGCCGTACCGGCCCGTCCCCACGTACCTTCCAGTACGTGCAGCCGGCAGGAGGATGGGCGCAGTCGGGCCAATACTTCCGCAGTGGCGTCCTGACACGAATCCGCCGCCACCACGACGGTGACGGGCACCGCGACCGCCCGGGCAGCACGATCGATGGAGGTGACGCATTCGCCGATGCAATCCGCCTCGTTTCGGGCCGGCACGGCCACCACGATGCGTTGGTACCGACGCAACGGGGACTCCGCCATGGGAGTCGGAGCCGGACCCAGGGTGGAGTCGGGGAACGCCCTCATCCCAGCCCATTGAGGATCGGGGTGACCAAAGCTGGCCCGGTGATGGGCTCCTCGGCCTGACCAGACCGATGCCTGCGTTTGCGGGTCGGGAGGCGGCCGTAGTCGGCCACGGTCTCCTTCGGTTCGATCGCACTCCTTGCTTGGTGCATTGCGCAGCTCTACCCGCCTCCCGTGCCCGGCAACCGCAGCTCCCTTGCACGAATGGCCCTTGAAGCGACCAATGCCTGCGCCGTTACCCCGCGTGGTTCCCCCAACTTGATGAGGGAGAGGACCTGTGACTCATCGCCAAACCGACCGCCAGACCCATGGGCGGATCCTTGCGAATGCGGTTCACTACTCGACAAGCTCCAAACGCCCAGGAGATTCGCTATGTGGTTCCTCGCCCAGCGAGAAATCCTCCATCACAAAATTCGCTTTGGCCTGGTGGCGGGTCTCATCGGCTTGGTCTCGTTTCTCGTGTTTGTCATGACCGGGCTGTCCACCGGGCTCGGTGAGGCCAGCGTGTCCGGTCTTCGCATCGTCACCGGGGAGGCCCAGGCGGTGGTCTACTCGGCCGAAAGCCAGCGCGCCCTCGCCCGCAGTGATGTGGCGGTGGCCGACGCCAACAAGGTCAGCGCGGTGGCCGGCGTCACTGCGGTGGCGCCGATCGGCCAGTCCATGGCCACCTTCAAAACTCCCTCAGGCAAGACGCTGAGCGTGGCCCTGGTGGGTGTGCCCGACGACGCCACCTTCTTCCCCGTCGATCGACAACCGGCCAAGGGCTCGGTCTTGATCGACTCCTCTGCCGCGGCGGGCCTGCAAGTCGGGGACATTGTCCGTATGCAACCAGGCGGCCAGCCCCTCGCCATCGGCGGATTCAGCGACCTCGGGCGCATCCAACACATCCCGGTCGCCTACACCGCACTGGCCACCTGGCAGCGACTGCGCTACGCCACCTTCGACACCGAAGACGCCAAGGTGCCGAATCGGGCCAACGCCTTTCTGGTCACCACCATGGCCGAGTACAACGACCAGACCATCATGGCCATACCGTTGCGTACGGAACTTGACGCGGCCAGGGTCGGAGAAGCAATCGCCGCAAGCCCTGGCTACAAGGAAGAAACAGGGACCATCAACCTCATCCGCGGATTTCTTTTCGGGATCGCCGCCCTCCTGGTCGGCACGTTCTTTTGGATTCTGACCCTGCAGAAAGAGGTTTCCCTAGCGGTGTTGCGCGCCGCGGGCGCCGGGCCGCGGGTGCTCATTGGGTCCCACACCCTGCAGGTGATCATGACCACCATGGTGGGGTTAGCCGCAGGGCTGGGGGCAGCCAGGGCAGTGGCCAAGGTCGTGCCCACCACCGTGTACCTATTGACCGGCTCGGACACCGTCGTGGCCGGGTTGTTGCTGTTGTTCTTGGCCCTGGCCGCATCGGCCAGCTCGATGCGTCGCTTGTTCACCGTCGATCCGCTGCTCAGCCTGGGAACCCTGTGATACCCATCATCGAAGCAACGCCCGCTACCAGAGTCACCCCACCACTACCGGCTCGGCCCACCCTGGACCTGCAGGCGCTGAGCCACCACTACGGCGAGGTGGTCACCCTGCAGAGGGTAGAGCTACAGCTGTATCCCGGTGAGTTGGTGGCGTTGGTCGGGCCCAGCGGTTCGGGCAAGACGACCCTGTTGGCCATCGCAGGGGGCTTGTTGCGCCCCAGCCGTGGGCTCTGCCACATCGCCGGCGAGGACCTGTATGGCCCCAAGGGGGCAAGGCCCGAGGTTGCCCGCCAGGCCGCCTACATCCTGCAAGCGGCAGCCACCATACCGTTCCTGACGGTGACGGAAAACCTACTGGTACGTACGGTCCTGGTGGGCCAGCGCGTCACCAAAGCACAACGAGCACTTGCGCAGGACCTGCTGGCTCGGGTCGATCTGGCCGCGAAAGCCCGGCGCCTGCCCAACCAACTGTCGGCGGGCGAACGCCAACGGGTTTGTGTGGCCGCCGCCTTGTACACCCAGGCCCCCCTGATCCTGGCCGACGAACCCACCGCCAGCCTGGATTCTCGGCGGGGGCGGGCGGTGATGGAACTGCTGGCCGCTCACGCCCAGCAGCAGCGGGCCAGCGTGCTGGTGGCCACCCACGACGAGCGCTCGCTGGACCTAGCCCACCGGGTGATCACCATCGAAGACGGCGTCCTGACCTGAGCGCAGTTCCGCGGCGGTTCCCGCCCAGGCTTGCTGTTAGCAACGCAATGGTTGAAGCATGGCCTGGTGCGAACCTCCCTTTCCCCACCGGCCGGCGACGTTCCCACCGACCCGACCGAGCGGGGAGTCGCCGGTGGGCGCGAGTTCGTCGGGCTGATCGCAGGGTGCATGGGCCTCACTGCCCTCGGTATCGACGCGGTGCTGCCCGCCTTTGCCGAGATGCGCAGCGATTTCGGCCTGCCCCCCGGGTCCACCCAGATCGCCTGGGTCCTCACCTCCTACTTCTTGGGCCTGGCCTTCGGGCAGTTGTTCTACGGCCCGCTGTCAGATCGGTTCGGACGCAAGCCGTTGCTTTACGTCGGTTTCGGGCTGTACATGGTGGGCGCCATCGGCTCGGCCCTAGCCCCCTCCCTGGCTGTGCTGATCGTGGGTCGGGTGGTCTGGGGACTGGGAGCGGCCGGGCCCCGCTCTTTGGCCATCGCCATGGTGCGGGACCGCTTCGAGGGCGACCAGATGGCCCGCACGATGTCCTTCGCCATGACCATCTTCATCATGGTGCCGGTGGTGGCGCCATCCTTGGGGGCGTTGGTTTTGCGGGTGGCACCCTGGCCGGGGGTGTTCTGGCTGACCGTGGTGGTGGCGGCCATGTTGGTGCTGTGGTCGATGCGGCTGCCCGAAACCCTGCCGGCCAGCCGGCGCCGAGCCGGTGGACTGGGTGAGTTGGCCAAAGCGGCCCGCACGGTCATCCACACCAGGGCCACCGTTGCCTACGGGCTGGCCGCCGGCTGCCTGTTCGGTTCGATGGCCGCCTACCTCGGCAACTCTGAGCTCGTCATTGACGAGGTGTTCCATCACAAAGCGCAGTTCCCTTTGATCTTCGGTGGGCTGGCCCTGTTCATGGGCCTGGCCACCCTCCTCAACGCCCGACTGGTCGTGGCCATCGGCGTGGCGCTGGTCTTGCGGCGGGTCAGCCTGGCCCTCATGCTCGCTTCGCTCGGGTTCGTGGTCTTGGCCCTGGCCACCGGCGGACGCCCACCGTTTTGGGCCTACTGCGTGGCCATGGCCATCCTGTTGCCCCTGCACACAACCCTGCTGCCCAATTGCAACA
>JANPEN010000573.1:0-8561 GCA_031422955.1 Acidimicrobiia bacterium | reverse complement strand
CTCATCGACACGCTCCCGGAACGTTTGGCGTTAGCGAAGACCAACAAGTTGAGCCATGCCGAGTTCCTCCAGATCGTGCTCGCGGACGAGGTCGCCTGCCGCGACACCACCTCCGCGGGCCGCCGGGCCCGCACCGCGGGGCTGGACCCGACCATGACACTGGACCGCTGGGACCCCACCGCCGCGGTCACCTACGACCGGTCGGTGTGGGCTGAACTGTGCGCGTTGCGTTTCGTGGATTCCGCCCACAACGCGATTGTCATGGGGCCCGTCGGGGTCGGCAAAACATTCCTCGCGACCGCTCTGGGCCACATCGCAGTCCGCCGGCGGCGCAGCGTCCACTTCGAACGTTCCGATCGGCTCTTCAAACGGCTTCGGATCGCCCGCCTCGACAACAGCCACGACGCGGAGCTCCGCAAGCTGCTCCGCGTTGACGTGTTGATCATTGATGACTTTGCCCTGTCCGCGCTCGACGCGACCGCGACCGCGGACCTCTATGAGACCGTGGTGGAACGCCACCGGCGGGCATCCACGATCATCACATCCAACCGTGACCCCAGCGAATGGCTTGCGTTGATGAGCGACCCTCTCCTTGCCCAGTCCGCTATCGACCGGCTCAGCTCCGCCGCCCACCAGCTCGTAGTCGACGGCGAAAGCTACCGGGACCGTCAACGCCCCAAAGTCATCACCAGCGACTGAACCCAACCCGACGACGACCAGATGCCTGTCAGCGTATGCTGACAGGCATCGTCGCGTCAGGATACGCTGACAGCTATGAACCGGACCGAACGCCTCCGCCTCCACGCCCTCACCGCCGCAGGCTCCGCCGCCGACCAGCTACGAACGGCGGAGACCAACCTTGAGACCGCAGTCGCCCGAGCGTTGCACTGGAACGCGACTTGGGCCCAGATCGGGGACACCCTCGGTGTCACCCGCCAGTCCGCCCACCGCCGATTCCGGCACCTCCACTGGGACCCAGCCACCCAAACCGCCTGGACCGAACCACCCCTCCCGCTCTGAACCCGCCACCCCGCCACGCCGGCAGCTTGACCAACCCCGGGCCCACCCGCGAACATCACCCTGCCAACCCCACCACCCTCACAAGTGGTCCCATGTGCCTGGCGCAAGCCCGGTCCCTTGCAGCTGGCGGGTGACAGTCAGGGCACCTGCCGGCACCAGATGGATGGCCGAAACAGGACTCATAATCGCTCGGTCGTGGGTTCGATACCCACCGGGCCCACCTTGCTGACCTGGTGTTTTGCTCCTCTAATGGACGTTAGATCATCCAAATGGGTGCCGCCCGCAAACCCCGCCGCCGCGACCTCCATGCTGTGCACAATCTCCGCGGCGGGAAGACCGGTCGTGGTCGGCATCGGCACCGCCCGGGCGAACTCCCGTACCGCGTCAGGATGCCGCCACGTCGAACGGGTATCGGTCAACTCCCCCAACACCCGATCCGCCAGCGAACCCCACGGGTCCAAGTCCAACTCGCGTCCCGGTTCGAGCTACCACCTACCGACCGGTATGGCGGCAGCACCACCGCACAAACTGTGCAACCGTCTGTGAAATCGCTGTCGGTTGACATCAGCAGTAGATGACCGGCGCGCACGGGACTGCTCGGGCTGATCGAGCGAACGCGTAGCGGAGTGAGCCGCAGCAGCAGCCAATCGCGGACACGTAAAGTGAGCACCCTCTCGGAGGCCAAGCCGCTCGGCGGTGTCGGAAGGACTCGCTCGACTCGCTCGACTCGCTCGATTCGCTCCGATCGACCACCGCGCCGACATCTGTCGCACCGCCCAACGAGCCGACGACCAGCGCGGGCCGACGGACGACAGCGGACCCGTCGCCGCGCCAGCTGCCCTGCCTCCCGCATTGCTCGCCCCGCCTGGGCCAGAGCTGACCACCGGCGCTCAGTGCGCCGTCCACTCCTTGCCGAACCAGCGTCGGATGCGGCTGGTCCCGAAGTCACCCTTCGCCGCGGCGAGATGCTCGGAGGGTTCGTCGTAGCTGCCGATCGGCGACTGGCCCTGGAGGAACGTGACCTGCACACCGGCCACCAGATCACCGCCGAATTCCAGGTAGCACACGCCGGCGCCTCCGTAGGTTGGGCCCTGCTCGCCTCGCACCTGCGCGATGATCCGCTCGGCGACGACGCCGGCCTGGCCCTCGGAGAACACGCCCGCCTTAGGCGTGCCCACGCTGGTGACGTCGCCCACCGCGTACACGCCGGGGAAGCGGGTCTCCAGCGTGAGCGAATCCACCGGGATCCAGCCTTCTTCGGCCAGGCCCGACTCGGCCACCACCGTCGGCACGTGGTGCTTGGGCACGCCCAAGAACAGGTCGTAGGGCATCTCGCGCGCTGCGTCGCCCTCCCCGAGCAGCGCGACCCGGCGATCGGGAACGAGGCCTCGCACCAAGGTGTTGGGGTGGAACTCAATGCCGCGTTCGGCGAAGGCGCCGAGAAGTGCTTTCGAGGCAGGCGGCGAGGGCGGGATGGGAACGGGCAGCGGCGTCACGAGGTGCACCTCGGAGCGGTCGCGCACGCCCTTGCGTACCAGCAGGTCGTGCACCATGAGCGCAGTCTCGCTCGGCGCCGGCGGGCACTTGAACGGGGTGGAGCACACGCCGACGATGACCCGACCGCCAGCGAACTCGGCGAGCACGTCGCGCAGAGCGAAGGCGCCCGCCAGCGTGTAGAACTCGTTGCCGCCCGCCAGGAGGCCGGGCGTGGCCGCCGGATCGAGGTCGGCGCCGAGGGCCACCACCAGCACGTCGCCCTCGAACGTCCCGACGGTGGTCTCCACCCGCATCCCCACGGGGTCAATGGCCGTGATGTCGGCCGAGACGAACCGGACGCCCGGCTTCACCACGTCCTCGTAGCGGTGCAGCACGGCTTCCGGCGTGGTGCGTCCGAACATGACGTCCAACTTAGAGAAGCCAAAGACGAAGCCCTCCGAGCGGTCGATCAGCGTGACGTTCACCTCGTCGCCTACCGCTTCCGAGAGGCGGGTGCTGAGCTCCAGCCCGCCGAAACCCGCACCCAACACCACGACCCTCATCGCGCTCCGATCTCGACCGCAGCCATCATCGGCGGCGGCGCACCATAGCGCGTGCCGACGAAGCACGGCTTGCCGCCACCCACTCCTGGTCCCACGTCGATCTAATCCAGCGCACTCGTATTTGGAGTGTACCGAGCATGCTCACGCGCAAGCCGCAGCCAGCTTGGCCTGCGTTAAGTTGGTTCCGTCCCACCGGAACGCGCTGGTGGTGAACTCGGCGGACTGTTCGCCATACTTCGACTTGAACCGCGGCTATCCGGCTGGTTTCTCGAAGATGGAGAGTCGGGGCCCGGCGCTGAGCATCGAACCCCTAGCGACCGCCCGTTCAGCCGACCGGGCTGACGTAGGCGTCCGCGGCGGGGCCCTCCTCGGTGCGGCGGTAGAAGGACTCGCGCTCCCGAGACGGTGGCACGATGGGGATCTCGTCATCGGCGAGGGGCTTCATGTACCGCTTGCGGGCCATGGCCGCGGCGATGAACGGTGCCAGCTCCTCCTCCTTGCGGGCCAGACGCTCGGCCTTGTCCGCTTGGAAGTGGGGCAACACTTCATTGCCGAACAGCTCCAGGCTCTCGCAGATGTCCTCGTGCCGGTTCTTACCGCCCTGCTGCAGGAAGATCACCTGATCGACCCCGGCGTCTTGGAACTCCGAAACCAACGCGCGGTAGTTCGCCGGCGTGCCGATACCGGGCGCGGTGAGCATGGGCAGGTCCGGGCCGCGCAGCTCCTCGTACTCCTCCCACAGGCGGCTACGACCGGGGCGGGTCTCGTTGGCCACCAACGCGTTCACCGCGTAGCGGAAGAACTGGAAGCCGTCGATGCCGCGCCGTTGCGCCTCCGCCGGGTCATCATGAATAGAAAAGCCCGACACCATGGCGATGTTGGCGTTAACCGCATGGCCGATCGGTACGCATTGCTCGCTCTTGATGATCGAGTAATACAGATCGGCCCAGCGGCGAGCTTCCTCAGGATCAAGAAAGCTAAAGGCCAGCGCACCGAGGCCGTTGCGGGCTGCGGTCTCGATGGTGCGGCGGCTGGTGCAGGCCATCCACATGGGCGGGTGCGGCTTCTGGCGGGGCTTGGGAATCACGTTGCGGCACGGCATGGAGAACCCAACGCCCTCGAAGCCGGGATAGGGCTGCATCACCATCATGTTGGCGATCTGCTCGGCCGCCTCCAGCGAAAGTTCCTGCTTGTGTCGGGCGTCGATGTTGTAACCCCGCAGCTCCAGGCGGGTGGCCCCCTCACCGATGCCGAACTCGGCCCGGCCGTTGGAGACCAGATCCAACATGGCCACCGCTTCGGCGCTGCGCGACGGATGGTTGTAGCCGGGGATGACCTGGCGGATACCGAAGCCAATGCGGATGTTCTGGGTCTTGGCCGCCAACGAGGCCAGGAAGACCTCCGAGGCGGAACAGTGGGAGTACTCCTCGAGGAAGTGGTGCTCGACGGACCACGCGTGGTCGAGGCCGATCTTGTCCCCCAGGATGACCTGCTCGGTGGCCTCTTGGATGATGCGGTACTCGCTGTCCTCGTCCCACGGCTTGGGAATCTGCAACTCGTACATCAAACCGAACTTCATCCGGGTTCCTCTTCTGGTCGGCGTCGCGGTGCCGGGCCATTCGAGCACGTCGACGGCGGCAGGGTCGGGAATTCCGTGGCGGGGCCACCCGCGGTTCGACCTGATCAGCTGCGGTGGGGGGTCACCCGGCACGGACTCGACGAACAGGTCTCCGCGGTCAATCCGTCCGCACACCGTGTGCAAGCCTCGACACCGGCGGCGGCCAGTGCAGCGTCACAAGGGGTGCTCGCCGACCATTCTGCGCGCAGCGTGTACGCGGCCGACCCTTGGGCACGCGTACCCAACCCCCTGACCAGCACGTTCACCAAATGGCTGGGAGCCGCGCGTACACGTTGCGCGCAGAACGCTTTCCAACGCGGCCTCGCCTGCCCTTTCCCGCCCGCTCAGCCGGCGAGCCAGGCCGCTCGCGGCGCTGTCGCCCGCACCCCAGCGCTGGGAGGCAGAACCGGCTCGATTATCGCGTGATCCAGGTGCTTCTTGAGCGTGTCAGCGCAGCACGCGTAGTAGAAGAGAGCCATGTCGCTTCCTCCTCACCGGATCGCGTACCTGCCCAGCATCGACCGGCCCCGTGTCGAATGGCCGGGCAACGCCCGGGTGGCGTTCTGGGTGGCGCCCAACGTTGAGCACTACGAGTACTTGCCCCCGCGCGACCCCAGCCGCAACCCCTGGCCTCGTACCCCCTGGCCGGAGGTCCAAGGCTACGGCTACCGCGACTACGGCAACCGGGTGGGCTTCTGGCGCATGCTCGAAGCCTTTGACCGCCACGAGATCCGCGCCACCGTCTCGCTCAACCTGGCTGTGTTCGACCATTACCCCGAGGTGGCCCGGGCCATGACCCAGCGCGACTGGGAGGTGATGAGCCACGGTATCTACAACACCCGCTATCTGCACGCCCTTTCTGAAGATGAGGAGCGGGTTTTCTACAGAGATTGCATCGACTCGCTGGAACGCCATACCGGCCAAGCGCTGTTGGGCATGTTGGGACCGGCGGTGTCCAACAGCATGGCCACCCCCGATCTCATGGCCGAGGCCGGCCTCATCTACCACGCCGATTGGGTGCACGACGACCAGCCGGTGCCCATCCGGGTGGAGAGCGGCCGGCTGGTGTCCGTCCCCTACACCACAGAGTTGAACGACGTGCCGGTGTTCTTGCAGCACTTCGACACCGACGAGTTCGTAGCCATGGCCAAGGCCCAGTTCGACCAGCTCTGGCGGGAAGGGGAAACGTCGGGGCGGGTCATGTGCCTGGCCGTGCACCCCTATCTGATGGGTATGCCCCATCGGGTCGATCACCTGGCCCAGATCTTCGATTACGTGTTGTCCCACGAGGGCGTTTGGCAGGCCACCGCGGGCGAGATCGCCCAGCATTTTCTGGATCATTCCTACGACGATTTCGTGGCCCATGCGGCCAACTTGGGGGAACGCCATGCCCGCTGAACGACGCCTCGGCATGGATCACCAGCACTACCCCTGGTCAGCGTTGCCCACCCGGCCGGTGCTGCGCTGGCCCGACGGCCAAACGCTGGCGCTGTGCGTGGTGGTCCTGTTGGAGCACTACGAATGGCAACCCCCCACCACCAGCTACTCCTTGCGCCGCCCCTCCGGGGGCATCGTGGCCTTGCCCCATCCCGACTACGTGCGGTTGACCCACCGCGAGTACGGCCACCGAGTCGGTATCTTCCGGGTCCTCGACACCCTCGAAGCCCACGGCATCCCCGCCACCGTGGCTATGGACGCCCTCACCGCCGAAAATTACCCTTGGCTGGCCAACCATTGTGTGCAGCGGGGGGTCGAGCTGGTCGGTCATGGGGTGGCGGCCAACCGCCTGATCACCAGCCGCATGAGCGAGGACGATGAACGCCAGACCATTGCCCGCTCGATGGCGGCGCTGCAGGCGGTGTCGGGCCGGGCACCGCTGGGCTGGTTCAGTCCAGAAGCGGCGGAATCGGCCCGCACCCCTCAGCTCCTGGCCGAGGCAGGGATCCGCTACCTGTGCGACTGGCCCAACGACGAACAGCCCTATGCCATGACCGTGGACGCCGGTGAGCTCACCGCCCTACCCATGTTCTTGGAGGCCGACGACGAGTTCGCCCTCTGGCATCGCCGCATGTCCCTGCTGGGTTGGTCCCAGCTGGTCGTGCAGGCCGCTCGGCGTTTGCACACCGACGGCGCCGACAACGCCCGCCTGCTGGTGTTGACCCTGCGGCCGTGGCTAGTGGGCCAGCCCTTCCGAATCGGCGCCCTCGACCAGGCGCTGAGCCAGATCATGTCCTGGCCAGGGGTGTGGGCGGCCCAAGGAGGCGACATCACCGCCTGGTTCCGTTCTCCTGCCGCCACCGAGGCCCCCGAGGCCCCAGCCGCCGGGCCGGGCTGAAATCCCCCATGCAGGGGTCGAAAAGTGGGGGTTCCTCCCGACGTGGTTCGGGTCGGGCGGACGTACGTTGACTGCATCCCAACGCAGAGGAGGTCAACCCGATGAACACCACCACCCCATCCACCCTGACGCCCTTCAAGGCTCTCTACACCCTGGCTGACGCCCAGGACCTCATCGCCCAGACTCGGGTCGTAGACCTGCTGCTGGACCTGTTCGCCTGTGCTCTCGAGCCTTCGGTTCGCCTTGAGGTGGCCGACAGCCTGGCCCGCTTCAGCCGCCGCAACCTGGTCACCGCCAGCGAAGTCCGCTCCTGCCTGGCTCTCATCGATGGCGCCGACCAGGTCGAATCGGCCTTCGCCCACCTGCTGCTGGCCTCCTGAACCAGCCAAACACGGCTGGCCGACCTTCAACCATCGCCTTCTCCTCGCTCCCCCGCCGTCCCCGCCTCCTGCCCATACCTCTCGGTATGGGCAGGACCGCGTTGAGCGATCCCCGCCGCCGTCGAGGGAGAAACTACGATGAACGCCATGGATATTGAGTTCTGGGTCGACCCCATTTGACCGTGGTGCTGGGTGACGGCCCGTTGGGTCGTCGACGAGGTAGTGCCGGCACGCAACGTGAAGGTGAACTGGCGGCCCATCAGCCTGCTGTTCAAAAACAACCCCGATCCTGAGAGCCGCTATTACGACCGGGTGGTCAAGACCCACAAGATGCTGCGGGTCATGGAATCGGTGCGGGCCGCCGAAGGCGACGGACCCATTCAGGCCCTGTACTGGGAGATGGGCAGCCGGATCCACCACGACAAGGATGTCGACTTCCCCATGGCCGACGCCCTGCGGGCGGTGGGGCTAAACGAAAGCCACGCGGCCGCCTTCGACGACGAAGCCTGGGACGAAGCCGTGCGCCGTGGCCACGACGACGGTTTGGCCCTGGTGGGTCAGGAAGTGGGCACTCCCATCATTGCCTTCGCCGATGCCAGCGGCGACCGAGTGGGCATCTTCGGCCCCGTCATCACCAGGGTTCCCTCCCCCGAGCTTTCCCTGCAGCTGTGGGACGGCATGGTCGCCTGCATGCAGGTGCCAGGGTTCTGGGAGCTCAAGAAGACCCGCACCGAATCGCCCGACCTGGGCGATCGCCCCATTGCCTGAAACGCCCTACCGGAAACGCCCTGTCTGAAACCCCCTGCGGTGTGATCTGACCCGGCCGTAGCGGTCGTGGTCAGACCATACCGAGCAGTGTGGCGGCGGAAGTGGCCAGGGTCGGCACGGCCTCGCCGATGGTCTCGTGGCGGGGATTGGCGGAGTTGCCCGAGCGCCACCGATAGTGCAACTGGGCCACCACCACCGCGGTCTTCCATTGGGCAAAAGCCTCATACCAGCGGGCCTGGGAACAGTCGAAGCCGGTGCGAGCGCTGTAGCGAGCGATGACCTCGTCCCGGGTAGGCAAGCCGAAGGTGCGCATGGACTCGTCCCAGCCCCGCCAGGCCCCCGGCGGGTCGACCAGCGAGCCGGCGGGCCACGGCCAGGCCGATTCCCAGCTGACACGCCCC
>JANPEN010000572.1:0-2782 GCA_031422955.1 Acidimicrobiia bacterium | reverse complement strand
GAGACCAGGACGGGGACGGGCCTATGGGATTCCAGGATCTGGAGCTGCGCCACTTGGCCGCGCTGCGGGCGGTGGCGGCGGAACGCTCGTTCGGTCGGGCCGCGGTGCGGCTCGGTTTCACTCAGTCCGCGGTGAGCCAGCAGATCGCCAACCTCGAACGAGTGGTCGGCGTCGCCATGTTCGATCGGCCCGGCGGGTCCCGCCCAGTCGAGCTCACCCCGGCCGGAGAACTGCTGGTGACCCACGCTGAGGCCATCTTCAGTCGCCTCGAACTGGCCGGACGCGAGCTGAGCCGGCTCCAGGCCGGCGACAGCGGACGCCTCACCGTTGGCACCTTTCAAAGCGTGGCGGTGAAAGTGTTGCCCGAGGTGGTGGGCCGGTTGCGGCGGGAATCCCCCGGCGTCGAGGTCCGCTTTGTGGAATCCGACGACGATCGGGTGCTCACCGACCGCCTGCTCAGCGGCGAGTTGGACATCACCTTCATGATCGCCCGCACCGCCAGCCCTCGGCTGGACTTCGTGGAGTTGGGCTTCGATCCTTTCGTTGTCATCGCCCCCATTGGCGACCCTGCCACGAAGCGGGGGTGGGTCACCGCCCGCGAGCTCGGTGATGGCCCGCTGGTCGGCCAACCGGCCACATCGTGCCAACTGCTCATCGAATCGGAGTTGCGTGCCGCGGGGGTCGAGCCCACCTATGTGTTTTCGAGCAGCGACAACGCCGCCGTGCAGGCCATGGTCCGGGCGGGGGCCGGCCGCGCCTTATTGCCCTTTTTGGCCGTGGACGCCCAAGATCCCGAGGTGGTTCTGTTGGCCCTAAACCCCCCCATGCCCCCTCGGCGCATCGGGTTGGCCACCGCCGTAGGCCGCACGGTCAGCCCGGCCCTGTGGCGCTTCAGCGAGCTATGCCAGGACGTGTTCATCGAGCGGGCCCGTTTCGCGGACCAAGTGCTGAACCCGCCCGTTCGAAAGCGGCGCCGACCACCCCCCTAACAAGCGGCTACGTCCGGCCGGCCAAGGTGCTGAAGCGCGGAGCGCTCATTGCTTGCGTTTGGCGGCTAGGCCGACCGGCGGGGTGTTGCCGGCGGTAGCGCCCTTGGCGTACTGAGGGCTGTACATGTAGACGAACTCGAAGGCGCCGTCCTTGGCCAGGTCGGTCACGATGACCCCTTCGCCGATGCGGATCCCGTTCTTCACCATCAGCTCCTGATGCACGATGAAGAGCTGATTGGGGTCGCTCGTCGGCTTACCTGGCAACAACTCCAGCGCCCAAGTGTCCGAGGTGATCAGGGCCGGGCGGTGCTGGGCCAGCCAGCGGGCTTCGCGGATGTAGATCCCCGGCTCGGTGGCAAGGTACTGGCCATAGGTCCCCGGGTTGTCGGCCAGCGTGTGCCAGCCGGTACGGAAACAGACCACGTCACCCGGTTCGATCTTGCCGATCTTGGCCCTTTTCATGGCCGCGTGGATGTCTTCCAGGGTGATGCGGTAGCTGTTGGTCAACATCTTGTTGCCGTCAACCGTTTGCACGGCTGAGTTCGCGCCCTGGGAGATCTTGAGATCGAGGATGTCGAGAATGATGCCACGGGTCACGAACGGGGCAACGGTCTCCATTCCGAGCTTGGTGGTACCTGTGGGTGAGGCGAAGTCTTTGGCATTGAAGCCGTTGTAGAACACGTGCCGCACGCCGACGTGGTTCAAGTTATCGAACTGGGTGGCTAGCTGATAGGTGCCTCCCTCCAAGAAGCGCTCCTCGTGGGCGGACAACTCGTTGCTGCCGAAGCCTGTCCCGCCCTGGAAATAGGCGAGGGGGCCTCGGGCGCGGTCCGCCGCCCGCCATTCGTCCTCGCCGGCATCGCCGCGGGTGGTGGTGCTGAACCACTTGGTGGTGAGGTCGTTGGGTGTGTAGCCCAAAGCGATCAACCGCTGGCTGTACTTGCGGGGCGGGAAGGTAACGAAGCCGGGAATCCCGTTGACCATCAGGTGGCCGAGCCGGTAGGTGACTACCTCGTGTCCCTTATCGAGCATTTTCAGGGCTCGGGCCGTCTTGCGGGGTGTGATCTCGTTGAGGGTACCGAGCTGGTCGCCCGCACCGTAACGGGCCGACGTGGCCGCAGCCCACGCTCCACTGAGGGCGCCCTCGACGCTGAAGCTGTCGTCGAAGTCGGTCGCCTTGCCCAAGGTGGAGCCGTTGGGGAGCTCCTCGTTGTTGTGGTCGTGGTCGTCCGTCTCCGTGGCTCCGGCCACGCCGGCCATCACGCTGGCGGCAGCTCCGGAGGCCAAGGCCCCCACCGCACCGAGCTTGGCCATACCCGAGATCAAATCGCGGCGGTTGAGGTGGTAGTTGAGATGGTCTATGCGCATGTGCGGAGCCTTTCCCAGTTGGTCGCCCAATGGTTGGTTTAGCACTCCGACCTCAATCATGCGCCCGGTTCGCGTTTCACCCTCGACCTGCCCCGTCAACAACTCGCCGGCCCGCCGCGCCAGCGCCACCATGCCCAAGGCGTCCGCTGTCGATCTCGCTTGACGCAGCAACGGGGTGGGCCCGTCGTCGCGCCGAGGCCCAGCGTCACGTGGAGATCCCATGCGGCGGGTTACCTCGTCGATCACGTTGCCGGAACAGCCTCATTCGCACCTCACTTCGGATTGGTTCCACGCACAGTTGGGTGACCGCCCGGCTTCGACCAGAAAGGGTGCGGTCAGTTCGAGGTTTCGCCACGCCACGATCAGGTTCACCCGGCTGCGCCCTCCTTCAAGGCTGAGGCGACGCGGAAGACCTGCTCGGTGAT
>JANPEN010000571.1:0-9718 GCA_031422955.1 Acidimicrobiia bacterium | reverse complement strand
GATCCGGCCACGATGCTCACGCAGGCGCAGACCCTCGGCCAGGAAGAAGAAGTCGAGCTTGGCCTGCTCGGCCCGTTGCGCCAGGTGCACGAAGGACGAGAAGTCGATCTGGCTACCCGAGGTGGGATCGCTCCACACCGTCGTGTTGTTGACCCCAGGGAAATGCACCGCCAAGTGAATCTGTTTCATCACGACCCGTTTCATCACGATCTGCCTCGCTCACCGGTCGCGTAACGATTGCGCGGGCGCTCCAACCCGAAGTGCTCACGCAGCGTCGTACCCTCGTAGGCGGTGCGGAACACCCCGGCTCGGCCCAACGCCGGCACCGCTCCTTGAGCGAAGCGGTCCAGATCGACCGGCAGGCGGGCCGGCAGCACCACGAACCCGTCGGTAGCGTCGGCCCGCGCCCAAGCGGCGAGCGCCGACGCCACCGTTTCGGTGGATCCGACCAGGCGGAGCCCATCATCCCGCGCCGTCCAGGGCTCGAATCCATCGAGCGCGGCCAGCTCCTCGGCTGCGGCGTCATCGGTGACGGCCAGCAGGACCTCGACCCGCACCAAGACGAACACGTCGTCGGGATGCCGGCCGGCGTCTACCATTGCGCCGCGCAACGCCGTGCGTCGGGCCCGGGCCTGGCTCACCGTGGCGGCGTCGATCACGATCACATCAGCCCAACGAGCGGCGACCAGGTCCGGCGCCGCATCGGGCCCGGCGTCGATCACCACCAGCGGTTGGGCCTGCGGCGAGCGGGGTGTGATGGACGGGCCCCGTACCTTGAAGTATGGTCCTTGGAAGTCGACATAGTGGACCTTGTCCCGATCGAGGTAGCGCCCGCTCGGTTGGTCCCGGATGATGGCCCCGTCCTCCCAGCTGTCAGCCAGGCGGGCCACCACGTCGACCACGTCCGCCGCCTCGGCCCACCGCTCGTCGTGGGGCCCGGGTTCCCGCCGGCCGAAATGGGCATACTCCGCTTCGTCCCCGGCGACAACCGGACGCCAGCCGGCCCGACCGAGCGACACCCAATCGAGGGTGGCCACGTTCTTGCCGACGTTGAACGGCTCGGTGTGGGTCGTGGTGACAGTGGCCACCAGCCCCACCCGGGAGGTCTGCGGCGCCACCCGGGCCAGGGTCAGCAGGGCGTCGAGTCGGGCCCGCAACGCCACTGGGCCCTCGCCGCCGGGGACCAACGCGTCATCGAGCACCACGAAGTCGCACAGCGCGGCCTCCGCCCGTAGTGCCCGCTGCGCATACGTGTCCGCCTGCAGCAACGCCGCTCCGACGGCGTCGGGCTCACCGAGCAGGCGCCACGCCGCCGGGTGGGCGCCGGCCCCGTCAATGGCCATGCCCAGGTGCAGCAGCCTCGGTTGGTCCGTCATCAGCGGACACGTTATTCACCCGGCCACACATCGGGCCGATCGCGCCAACGGGCACCAGGTTGTGGCCGCGCCGCTGGTGCACTTCGGGCGAGGGTGGGTCAGCCTTTCGGCTGCACATCCCCGCAGCCCACGATCTGGCCGCCTTCGGGCGGAGGGCCGGCGCTGGTCGTCTGGACGGCGGCACCTTGCACCGACAACTCGTTGCCGGCGCCGCCATAGGCCCGGGTGGTCACCTCGTAGCCACTGACCGGGCTGGCCTGGGAAAGGATCTCGATCACCACATGCTGACCATCCACAACGGCACAGCGCAGGCCTTCCTGATGGCCCAGGGAGGCTCCCACCACGAAGCCGACCGGGCCACCCTCCGCACTGAGCAGGGCCACCAGATCACAGCCGTCAACCCGGTAGAGCCCGATACTGCGAGATGACGCCCCCGAGCCGGTCCAAACGAAGAGGGCCGGGCGCCCCTCACCGGGGCCGGGCTGGGCCTGGGGACCGAGAGCGGCGCTGCCGAGCACGGCCACGCGGCCCGGGGCCGGGTTGTCCGCCACCACCAGGTCGCTGCCCCCGCCGGCACCGAAGCTGACCCGCAGATGCCAGTCTCCCGGGGCCGGGGCCGGGCCCACTGCGTAGCTGCTGACCCGGTCCTTGAGCCCGTCGGCGTCCAGGTCCGCTGAGTAGGAAGAGCTCTCCACCACCGCCGGGGCGAGCGGAGCCAACTGGGCGCAATCGGGCTGGGGGCCGGACGTATCCGCCCTGGAGGTGACCGAGCCGGCCGGGTTGGTAGCTACCGCGGCGGTGGAAGCCGCGTCCGCGGTGCTGGCTGGTGCAGCCTGTTCAACGTCGGGCCCCGCGACGCTGCTGCACGATGTCCCCAACAGCGCCAGCAACACCAGGGCTAACGGCACCGCCCTCCATTCGGGCAACGCCAAACGGGCGGGCAACGCCCGCCACGCCGGCAAAGCCGAACGGGCGGGTTGGCCCGGCCCCCTCAGCGGTCTTCAGGTCGGTAGAGGCGAATGGGGTGGGATTCGGTGAGCCAGCCGGCCTGTTTACGCCAGGGTTTACCGGCCCGGAACCCGCCGTCCACCACCATGGCCGTGCCGGTGATCCACTCGCTGTCGTCACTGGCCAGGAACAACGCCGCCTTGGCGATGTCGAGGGCCTCCCCGACCCGGTGCATGGGCTGGGCATGTTCGCCCCCGTCGCGCATCTTCTGCACCCGGGCCTCTGACGCGTCGCGCCCGTCGCGGGAGATGGGCTTACCAGCAGCCAAGGGTGTGGCGATAAAGCCGGGGCAAATGCAGTTGACCCGGATGTTCTGCTCGGCCAACTCGTTGGCCACGCTGGTGGTGAGGTGGATGACCCCGGCCTTGGCCACGTTGTAGAGATGGCTGCCCATGCCCGCGGTCATCCCCGCCACGGAGGCGGTGGAGATTATCGAACCGGACTCTTGGGCCTTCATCACCGGGGCGGCGTGTTTCATGCCGTAGAAAACACCCTTCAACAACACATCGAAGGTGAGATCAAAATCTTCCGACGAGATGGATTCGATAGGCCCGATGGCCCCACCGAAACCGGCGTTGTTGTAGATGCAATCGAGCCGCCCGAACCGGTTGGTGGCCTCCGCCACCAGGGCCGCCACCTGATCTTCCTTGCTCACATCGCACGGCAGGAAGGCGCAACGATCTCCGAGCCGTCCGGCGGTCTCCTCCCCCACTTCGGCCTGCATGTCGCCAATGACGACGGCGGCCCCCTCCTCAATGAAGAGCTGAGCGGTGGCCGCGCCTATGCCGCTGGCTCCCCCGGTGATGACCGCGACCTTGCCGTCGAGCCGTCCCATGCTGGTCTCCCCTGTCTTGTTGACCTCGATAAGTAGCGCTACCTACGCACCCGAACTTAACGTTGAATCTCGGCTTTTTGTACCGAGGCGCTCACCGGGGGGATCTCGTCGTCCGCTAGAGGGTGCATCCAGTTCTTGCGGGCCAGCGCCGCCTCGATGAACGGCGCCAGCCGCTCGGCCTTGGCCGCCTCGTGGGCGACGCGTGCCGGCTCGAAGGAGGGCAGCACCTCGTTGCCGAACAGCTCGAGAGAATGGCAGATGTCCTCGTGACGGTTCAGCCCGCCCTGCTGCAGGAAGATCACCTGATCCACCCCGCTCGCCTCATAGGCCCGGACCAGCTCACCGAACTGTTCGGGGGTGCCGATACCGGGGGCAGGCCTCGAAAGACCCCGATCCGACGCCTGGGCCCAGTAATCACGCCACAGCGTGGTGCGACCGGGCAGGTGATCCTTTTCCACCAGCGCCCGCATGGCGTAGTTGAAGAAGCGGAACCCGTGGATACCGTTCTCAACCGCCTTGTCGGGGTCGTGATGCAACGAGAAGGGGGCCACCATGGCAATGTTGGCGTTGACACTGTGCCCGATGGGCACGCACTCCTCGGAGCTGATGATCGAGTAGTAGGTGTCGGCCCAGCGCTGCGCCTCCTCGGGGTCCACGAAGCTGAACGCCAAGGCACCCAGCCCGTTGCGGGCGGCGGTTTCGATGGTGGCCCGGTTGGTGCAGGCCATCCACATGGGCGGATGAGGCTTTTGCACCGGCTTGGGCAGCACGTTGCGGCAGGGCATCGAAAAATACTGGCCCTGGTACCCTGGGTAGGGGTCCATGGCCATCATGTTGGCGATCTGCTCGGCCGCCTCGAGCGACATGGCCCGCTTCTGTCGAGCGGAGATATTGAAGCCCCGCAGCTCCATGCGGGTGGCGCTCTCCCCGATGCCGAGCTCGACCCGGCCGCCGGACACCAGATCCAACATGCTGACGGCCTCCGCGGTGCGGGCGGGGTGGTTGTAGAGCGGGATCACCTGGCGGATGCCGAAACCGACCCGGATACGTTCGGTCTTGGCCGCTAGCGCTGACAGGAAGACCTCCGAGGCGGAGCAGTGCGAGTACTCGTCCAAGAAGTGGTGCTCAACCGCCCAGGCGTGGTGAATGCCCAGCTTGTCCGCTAGCACCACCTGCTCGATGGCCTCTTGGACCAGGCGCAGCTCAGCGCCCTCGGCCCATGGCTTGGGCAACTGCAACTCGTAGAAGACCCCGAAACGCATGGCCTGACCCCCGTCTCCGTACGCGACTTTCCCGCCCATCCTCAATCAGCCTGCGCCACCGATGCGAATCGGGGACCGGCCCGGCCAAGCGCCGACCTCGCCTCAGTCCGAAAGGGCGGCTGCCCGGGCCGCGGCCAAGGCCTCGAAGGCGACCAGGGACTCCGGGTTGGCCAGCGAACCCCGGCTGGCCACCATGTCAGCGTCGGATCCCTGCAGGATGCGCTTCACCGGTAGCTCCAGCTTTTTGCCCGAAAGGGTGCGGGGCACTGCCTCCACCGCCACCATACCATCAGGTATGTGACGGGGGGAGAGCTGGGAGCGCAGGGCGGTAGCGATACGTTTCCGCAGCCCTTCATCAAGGGACAATCCCGGCGCCAAGACCACGAACAACAGCAGCTCCCCCGAGGTCCCGGCGCGGTCCTCCAAGTGCACCACCAAGCTGTCGGTCACCTCGTCCAGGCCTTCCACCACCGAATAAAACTCCGCCGTACCCAACCGTACGCCGCCCCGGTTCAAGGTGGCGTCGGAACGCCCAGAGATCACGCAGGATCCCCGCTCGGTGAAGGTGATCCAGTCTCCGTGGCGCCATACCCCAGGGAAATCCTCGAAGTAGGCGGCTCGGTACTTGGCCCCATCTGGATCGTTCCAGAACGCCACCGGCATGGAAGGCATGGGCTCGGTTACCACTAGCTCGCCGGTGACCCCGGTGGGGACCGGGGAGCCGTCGGGCCCGAAGGCCTCCAGCTTGCAACCAAGGTAAGGGGTGGACATCTCTCCTGAGTACACCGGGGACAACGGGTTCATCCCCACAAAGGCGGAGGCAATGTCAGTCCCCCCCGAGATGGAGTTGAGGAACAGCTCCCCGCCCAGTTGCTCGTAGAGGTACTCGAAGCCTTCGGGGGGCAGGGGCGCTCCGGTGGAACCCAGGCAGCGCAGGGCGGAGAGATCCCCGGCATCGGACAACACCAAACCCTGCTTGCGACAAGAGATGTAGTACGGGGCGGCCCCGCCGAAGAACGTGATGGACTCCTCCGCCGCCAACCGCCACAGGGCGGAGGCGTCGGGGTACAACGGGTTGCCGTCCAAACACACCAGGGTGGCCCCGAAAAGCAGGGTGGAAAGCACATAGTTCCACATCATCCAGCCGGTGGTAGAGAACCAGAACAGCTTGTCCTCGGGGCGCACGTCGTTGAAGAAGCCGAGCAGCTTGAGGTGCTCGATCAGCACCCCACCGTGGCCATGCACGATGGCCTTGGGCAGCCCGGTGGTGCCGGAGGAGTACAGCACGTAAAGCGGATGATCGAAGGCCACCGGGTCGAACAACGTGTCCGCCGCGTCAGCGCCTTCGGCGTCGGCAAGCAGCTCCGTCCACGAGATCGCCCCCTCTACTCGGTTGACATCGGGCTGCAGGTAGTTCAACACCACGGTGGTGGTGACGGTGGGCAGCGCAGCCCGAATGGCCGCCACTTCTTCGACCCGGTCCATGTCCTTTTGACCAAAGCGGTAGCCGTCGACCACGAACAACACCTTGGGCTCGATCTGGCCGAGCCGGTCCACCACCGAGCGGGTACCGAACTCCGGGGCGCAGGTGGACCAGATGGCCCCCAGGCTGGTGGCGGCCAGGAAGGCCACCACCGTCTCGGGCACGTGGGGCAGGTAGGCCGCCACCCGGTCTCCCGCCACCACCCCGGCCCGGCGCAGCCCCGCCCGGCAGCGCGCCACCTGCTCGGCCAGCTCGCCGTAGGTGAGGGTGGTACGGGCCCGGGTCTGGGAGCGCCCTACCAACGCCACCCGGTCCCGGTTGGCGGGCTCGGTGGCTACCCGCAAGATGGCGCCCGCGTAGTTGACCGTGGCACCTTCGAACCAGCGGGCCCCTGGCATCACCCGCGCAGACAGTACTGACTGGTATGGGGTGGCCGACTCGATGTCAAAATAGCGCCAGACCGACGCCCAGAAGGCGGCTGGCTCTGTCACGGACCACTGCCACAGCTCCTGGTAGTCGGCGAAGGCACCGACCCCTTGGTCAGCCAGCCAGGCCACGTAGCGACCGAGATTGCTCGCAGCTTTTGTTTGTTCAGTCGGTTCCCACAACAGATCCCCAGCAGCCATGGGCGCGACGCTAGACGGATCGGGCCATGAGCTCGAACCGGGCCCTCAGCCGCCGGAGCGTTTGCGGATCTTGGCCCAGTCGTCGCGTAGGCCCACGGTGCGATGGAACAAACCGGGCCGTTCTGGGTCTGCGCAGTAGTAGCCCAACCGTTCGAACTGCACTCGTTGGTAGGGCTCGACCTGGCCCAGGGCCGGCTCGAAACGGGCCCCGGTCACCACCTCCAGGGCGTTGGGATCGAGGAAGTCCAGCGGGTCCCTGCCCTCCTGGGCGTCGGGGTGGGCCGCGGTGAACAGCCGGTTGTAGTGGCGAGCCTCCCCGGTCACCGCGTGCTGGGCCGAAACCCAGTGCAGCGTCGTTTTCACCTTGCGGCCGTCGGGGGACTGGCCGCCGAAGGTGGCGGGGTCATAGGTGCAGCGCAGCTCGGTGATGGCCCCGTCGGCGTCTTTGACCACGTCGGTGCAACGGATGAAGTAGGCGTAGCGCAGGCGCACCTCGTTCCCGGGTGAGAGCCGGTAGAACTTGGGGGCGGGGACCTCCATGAAGTCCTCCGCCTCCAGGTACAACTCGCCGCTGAAGGGCACCTGGCGGGCCCCAGCGGCGGGATCCTCAGGGTTGTTGACCGCCTCGAGCCATTCGACCTGGCCGGCCGGATAGTTCTCGATCACCACCTTGATCGGGCGCAACACGGCCATGCGCCGCAGGGCGGTGCGGTTCAACTCGTCGCGCACGAAGGACTCCAGCAGCTCGACCTCGTGGGTCGAGTTGACCTTGGCCACCCCGATGTGGGCGCAGAAGGCCCGGATGGCCTCGGGCGGGTAACCACGCCGGCGCAGGCCCCGCAGGGTGGGCATGCGGGGATCGTCCCAGCCCTCGACCAGACCGGACTGCACCAGCTGGGCCAGCTTGCGCTTGGACAACACCGTGTGGGTGAGCTGCAGGCGGGCGAACTCGTACTGGCGGGGCCGGCTGGCCGGGACAGCCAGCTCGGCCGGCGCGCCCAGCTCATTGAGGCGGTCCAGCAGCCAGTCGTAGAGGGGACGGTGGGCGTCGAACTCCAGGGTGCACACCGAGTGGGTGGTGCCCTCAATGGCGTCGGACTGGCCGTGGGCCCAGTCGTAGGTGGGATAGACCCGCCAGCGTGTGCCGCTGCGATGATGCGCCTTGTGACGGATGCGGTAGAGCACCGGGTCGCGCAGCTGCGGGTTGGGGTCCGCCATGTCGATGCGGGCCCGCAGCACCCGGGCCCCGTCGGGGTGCTCGCCGGCGGCCATGGCCTCGAACAGGTGGCGGTTTTCGTCGATGCTGCGGTTGCGGAAGGGGCTGTCGGTGCCGGGCTCGGTGAAGCTGCCCCGCTGGGCCGAGATGGTCTCCGCGTCCTGGTCATCCACGTAGGCCAGACCGGCGTCGATCAGGCGCAGGGCCCAGTCGTAGAGCTGGCTGAAGTAGTCCGAGGCGTAGGCGGTCTGGCCGGTGTCGAAGCCGAGCCAGGCCACGTCGGCCTCGATGGCGTCGACGAACTCGGCGCTTTCGGTCTCGGGGTTGGTGTCGTCCATGCGCAGCCGGCAGATGCCGTCGAACTGAGCGGCGATGCCGAAGTTCAAACAGATCGACTTGGCGTGACCGATGTGCAGATAGCCGTTGGGCTCGGGCGGGAAGCGGGTCTGGACCCGCCCACCGTGCACGCCCTCCTGCAGATCGCGCTGCACCTGCTCACGGATGAAGTCCCCCGCGACGGGGGACGGCGCCGCCCCGGCGGGGCGGCCGGGGTTTGCGCGGGCGACGGGTGGGGTGTTCACCATCCAAGGCTGGTCGCTGGACCCCCGCCTGAGCAAGCACCACCAGCGGAGTGCCAGCCGTCCCTTACCGCTGCTCACTCGAACCGCGCCGGTTGCGCCGCCAGAGGCGACCGGCCGTAAACGGCTTCGAAGATTCGCGTGGCGAAGTAGAAGCGGTTTCTCTTTCGTCCCGTTGACTCGGTGAAATAGCCCCCAACCCCCGTAACTCACGGATCTAGGTCTGAGGTCTCAGCCGGTCTTCTTCTTGGTGCGCTCGCTCAGCGCGCGCGCAGCCGCCGTCTTGGGGGACTTGGACGTTCGAGCATCGCGCAGCACCTGGGAACTCGTGATGGCGGCCTTGGTGGTGGTTCGTCGGTCAGTGGTCCCAGCTTGACTGCGACGCGACGGGGAACTGGGGCGCAGCTCGTCTGCGAGGGCGATGAGGCGGTCCGCGATCCGCGATGCGTCCACCGGCGGCGGCGCAACGTCAGCTGCCTCTTGGGCGGCAGCACGGAGGAAGGCGGAGACGGTGACTCCACGAGCCCGCGCTGCTCGTTCAAGGGCGGCGGCTTCGCTCATCGTGAAGCGAGCGGACATGATGACGCCGCGTTGCTTGGCCTCCTTGGCACCCGATGGAGGCGGCACCTCAGGCCAAGCCTCGACCTCGGCGTGATGCGTGTCGTAGTAGGCAGCGCGCTCGGCCTCGGTGCGAGGGCGTTGCCCTCCTCGCTCTGGGGTGCTCATCGCTTCACCTCCCATCCGGTGATCGGTCGGATCACCCTGCGTATCTCGTCTACGGCGACGACCACAAGCAGCCGGCGCCCCCCGTTCGTCTCTCCCACCGCCACCCAATCCCCGGACTGGCCTTGCTGATCACGGCGCCATGCCGGGTTGTTCAATAGCACCTGACGCACCTCAGCCGCGCTGATCCCCATGAGCGGCGACGTGGGCTTCGTTGCGCTCGTCCCACTCGAGGACCTCCCACTCGGCAGGGTGCATCGTGTTTACGTTATCCTTCCAGCGTATACAGCAGGCCCCTGGTTTGGGAAGGGCAATTAACCTTGTGGATGCCAAGAACTCCGTCGTAGCTGGTTAGGCGGCTTATCGGTATTCGTGGATGAGCTCGTTGCAACGGGTCGTGACAGCGACTGGGAGGCCAGGTCAGAGCGGTGTGGTTGGTGGTGGCGTCGGCGGCTGTTGGTCGAGTGAGCGGTCGGGCCGGTGCTCGTTGCAGTGCTCCATGCACTCGACGATGAGCCAGCGGAGCTGCGGCTCGTTCCAGATGATGGTCCGCTCGCGGGGCGATCAGCCCTGACGGCCGGATGTGTCCACGCGGAGACCCAGGACACGAC
>JANPEN010000570.1:0-3579 GCA_031422955.1 Acidimicrobiia bacterium | reverse complement strand
CACGAACAGTGCAAATTCGCTCACCGCTGTTAGTAGGATCCGCGCCGGTGGAATCCATTTTCGATCTTCCCGCCCACCCCCTGTTCGTGCACACCCCACTGGTGCTGATGCCGCTGCTGGCGCTGGTTGCCATGGCCCTGGCGGTTCGCCCCCAGTGGCGGGTCAGCTTCGGGCCGGTGGCGGCGCTCGGTGGGGTCGGGCTGCTGATCGTTACTATCCTGGCCACCCAGTCCGGCCAGGCCTTCGACAATGCGCTCGAGCGACAGGGCCAAGAGGTCTCGATCGAGGATCACCAGGACTTGGCCGAGACCACTCGCCTCCTGGTTATTTTGTTCGTGGTTTCCCTACTGGCGCTGGTGGCGGTGTCGTGGGTTCGCGCAACCCGCTCCTCCGGCTCGGCCCGCTCGGCCGGTGACCGTTCGCTTTCCGCCGCCCAGGCCACCAGCCCCAACCCGTTGCTGGTCTGGCTGGGACATGGCTTCGCCGCGCTGACGGTGGTGCTGGGGGTGGCCGGATCTATCTGGATGTTCCGCACTGGCCACGAGGGGGCCAGCGTCGTGTGGGACGGGACCTTGCGAGAAGAGAGCCAAGGTGACAACGCTGGGTCTGGCAGCTCCGGTGAGAACGACGCCGGCGAGGACCCCGAGCAGAAACGCGAGAACGATTGAGCGGTGGGCGAAGGGGCGGCCCACATGGTCGGCTTGGGTGGAACAACGCACTAGCTTAAGTTCAAGTCAGGCCCCCGATCCCAACCCCTCCGGGCTCGGGGGTCTGGCGCGAATTGCGAGCCGTGGGCGCCGAAGCGACCAGCAATCGATGGGCCTGTTCCAAGGTGGCGCGGGCCTTGGCCTCCAGCTCGGTGTCACTCGCGGAGGAGATGGGGTGGGCGATCACCGCGAACTGGTAGCCGGGCAAGCCCAGGGCTTGAGCCATCAGCTCGGCGCCATCGACGAAGGCGGTGGTCATGACGCCGACCGAGGGGGTGCCCACCCGCTCGCCGCTCACTGCGTCGTGCAGACTGCACGACGAGCAGCTGCCTCAATCGCCGACCCCCGCAAACAGCGCCGCCCATCCGGCTGCCTCGTCGATCAGCTCCTGTTGGGCGGGGCCGGAATAGTTGTTCTTGGTGCGTCGCACGACGTCGGCCACGCCCCATTCCTCCCGCAGCATTCGCTCCAGATGATCGAAAAAGGGTCGGGTGTTGATCTTGCCATTGGAGATGAAACCAACGGTTGCTCCCACCAGGCTGGCGGGCCGGCTAGATAGCGCGAAGGCTTCGGCCTGTTCCTCGAAGCTGGGATCGAGCACGGTGAAACCGTTTCGCTGACCAGTGGCGCTCATTGGGTGATCTCCTGTGGGTTGAGGCTGCATCGGGTGGCGTAGCGGGCTGGGACGGGGCCTGCTCAGCAGTCGATGCATACGCCTATAGCGGTGGTTACTGCGCCGGACTTGGGGCCCAGCCACGGTGGGATAACGGCGGCGAAACCGCCAGCCTCGCCGCCCGCGGCGATGATGAGCAGGTCCTCGGGTCGGCGCAGGGCGCGGTATTCGAAGTCGCGGTTGCGGTCCGATACCACCGCGGCTTTGCCTACCTTTTCCCAGTCGAAGCGACGAACCACGGCATGGTTGTACACGTAGTTGCGGATGTCGGCCTTGGACCAACCGGCGTCGTGGAACACCTGACGTAATTGGGTGGGTACCACGAGGGCGTAGTTCCCCGCCCAGATGGAGTAATGCAACACGTTGGCCTTGATTTCGGCCACGACCGTGGTGAGCACCTCCTCGGGGTTCGTGGTCCATTCGTTCATGAGCTGACGAGGCCCCGATGCGGCGAAGGCGGTGACGGAAGAGACGCCGGCGGGGATACCCCGTTCTGCCGCCAAGGAAAGCCACGGCGCGCCTCCCTCCTCGTCTTCCGCGAAGCACCAAGACACCTTGCCGGGATGGCCGAGGGTGGAACGATCCAGCCCGCCCGGGCGCACCTCGAGCAGGTTGCGCAACACCAGGCGAACGGCCCGCCCGATGCAGACCGAGGCCCGGTCGGGGCTGGCGAGCACCGAATGGGCCGAGGACATGGCCAGCTGTTGGCGCACGGGCCCGTTGACGACCAGCAGCACGGCGCAGCCCCCGGTCGACGCGGTGGCGCCATGAACCAGGAAGTCGGGGTGGCAGATGGCCTCGACGGCGGCCGCCACCACCGGGAAATCGGGCGGGAGGCAGCCGGCCAGCACCGCGTTGATTGCCACCTTTTCTGCGGTGAGCCTGCGCTGTTTGACCGGCTCGACGCCGATCAACTGATCGGGGGCGAAGGCCGAGGTGCGCAGCATCGTGTCGACCCGCTCGGGGGTGGGGGCCACCACGGGCAGGCCGTCGGTCCAGCCCCGAGCACGGAACAGCTGCTGGACATCGTCGTCATCGACGACATCGAGCATTCGGGCCTGGAGTTGCACCCAACCGTTGTAGCCGCTGGAGCCCCCTCCGTGCTGCGGACTCGGACCCCGTTGGGTGTCAAGGTCCTTTCGGAACGAATCGACATCGAATCGTTGGGATACCGGGAGGGGTATATTTTGGTCGATTCGACGTCGATTCGCCGCTACTGGGGGCGGGGGAAGACCGTGCCGTCGAACAGTTTGCGGGCGGTGCGCAACAGGCAGGCTCGGGGTGAATGGGGAAAGAGCTCGCCCGCCACCAGATCGACCATGGTTTCCAAGGTGCCGGTCGGGTGAGCGCCGCCGTTGCCATGGATCTGGCGGGGGTCGGGACGGCCCATGATCCGCAGCAACAACTCGTACCGCTCGCCAGGGTCGGCAGGGAGATCCTCAGCCAGGAAGTAGGCCCCTTTCGAGGTCCCGCCCCGCAGCAGCATGCAACGCACGCCGGTCTCGGGCTGGGTGCTGTCGCCCCCGGGATCTGCTCGGCAGGCCAGACCATGCCCCATGACCGAGATGACCGACTCATGACCGATACAACCGATGTCCAAGAGCTGACCGGGTTGATCCGAGCCTTGGAGGACCGGCGCTACGTGGCCATGATCGCCGGTGACGCCGCTGCCTTTTAGGACCTGCTGGCCGATGATTTGCGTTACACCCATTCCAACGCGGTGGTGGACACCAAGGCCAGCCTGATGGGCCTGTTGGCCACCGGCAAGCTGACTTACCGGGCCGCCCGCCCCGTCATCGACGACGTCTTCATCTACGGCGCCGCGGCCCTGGTGGTCGGCTCCGTCGAGCTGGACGTGACCGCAGGGGGAGCCGATCGAACCGTGCGAGTCCGCTACACCAACCTGTGGGTCAACACCGAGGGTCGCTGGCGTTTCGCCGCGTGGCAGTCCACCCCCCAACCGGCTTAGCGCAACGGGTAACGGGCCAACGCGGGCCATATGGTCGATCGCGAAGGGCACCGTCAACTCTTCCAGCAGCGGCGCGTAGCGGGTCAGATCCTTGGCGTCGAAGTGCAGCACGACGTGCCAGCCCGCGGCGCCCCCCCAACCCGCCGAGATTAGGGTGAGTCCGCTGGTATCGGACCACATCGAGGGCGAAGCAGGCGCCGGCGCCATCGCCGGGATCGGCCCGATGCGAG
>JANPEN010000569.1:0-2210 GCA_031422955.1 Acidimicrobiia bacterium | reverse complement strand
CCTTGCCCGCCGCCGCGTACCACTGGTCCAACAGCTCCATGCTCTGGCGCCGGAGGACCACGCCGATGCGCATCATCGTCCAGCCGTAGGACCACTCCCGTTCCCACGGGTGCTTCTTGCCCTCCACCAGGTTGACCTCCTCAAGACTGAAAAAGCGCCAATTGACGGTGAGGTCGGTTTGGTCGCGAACCTCACGCATCCACAACGACGTTTGGTAGGCCCACGGACACATCACGTCGAAATGGAAATCAACCTCGCTCGGACGTTGCATCGGGGGCTCAGCTTTCGTTGGGTGGCTCATGAGCTGGTCGGGTGCAGAACACAGAAGACAATCCCGACCTCGGCCGCTTCGGCTGGCACCGGTTGGGCGGTAAGTGCGGCGGCGGCACCGATGGCAACCATCACCGCGGCCGCACCGGCTGGCACCATGCCACCCGCACCGGCACCAGCGCCGGCGACGCGAATGGGGGCGGGTGGCGCCGGCTTCTCGTTGATGAACAGATGCAGCACGGTGGCTACCACGGCAAGGCCGACGGCGATCCACCAGACCACGAGGTAGCTGCCGGTTCGGTCGGCCAGCAGGCCAGCCATCCACACGCCGATGAACGCCCCGATCTGATGAGACAGGAACACGAAACCGAACAGGGTGCCCGAATGGGTGGTGCCGAACTGGGCGGCCACGATGCCACCGGTGAGCGGAACGGTGGACAACCACAACACGCCCATGGCGGCACCGAACACGATCACGGTCGTGCTGCTGACGGGAACCAGCACGAACGCAGTGATAACAACGCCCCGCAACGCGTAGATGGCGGCCAGCAGGTACGTCTTGGGCCGCCGGCTGCCCAGATAGCCGGCAATGAGCGAGCCCACGATGTTGAAAAGCCCGATCAAGGCCAGGCCCGTAGTGGCCGACCCGCGCCCGACCCCCACATCGCGGGCGTAGGAGACGAGATGGGTGGCGATGAAGGTGACGTGGAACCCGCAGACGAAGAACGCCGCGTTCAGCAGCAGGTAGGGCCGATGGTTGAACGCCCGCCGCAACTCCTGGGCTAACGGCACCGATGGCGAGGTCGCGCCGGCGTTGGCCGCTTGGCCCTGTTGCTCGACCGCTTTGCCCCGCACCGGCTGGGCAAACAGCACGATGGTGGCGACGAATGCGGCCAGCACCATGGCGGTACTGCGCCAGCCGTAGTTCTCGATGAGCAGCCGGGTTACCGGGATCAACACGAACTGACCAATTGACCCCATGGCGGTGACGATGCCGAGCGCCATCGACGCCTTCTCCGGAGGCGCCATACGGCCCACCGCGGCCAGCACCACCGAAAAGCTGGCCGCACCGGCGGCCAAACCCATGAAAAACCCCACCGAAAGGGTGAACACCGTCGGCGAATGGGCGCTCGACATCAGCACCAGCGCGCCGGCGTAGCCGACCGCGCCGACGCTGAGCACCCGCGCCGCCCCGTAACGATCCGCGATGGCCCCGGCGAAGGGTTGGGTAAGTCCCCAGACAATGTTCTGGATGGCGATAGCCAGGCTGAACATACCGCGACCGGTGCCCAGGTCGGTGATAACGGGATCGAGGTAGAGACCGAAGGTGGACCGTGCCCCCAGGCCGATCGAGGTGATGAGGCTGGCCGCGGCGACCACCAGAATGAGGCTGCGACCGTTGCGGGTGACCAGAGAGCGCGTGGCCCCGCGGTCAGCGGTTGCGTTCATCGGCGCACCGCGGTAGTGATCCAGTCCGCGATGGCGGCGCCGATCTCGTCGGGGCTGTCCTCTTGCAAAAAGTGGTTTCCGACCACGGTGACCTCTCTCTGGTTGGGCCAGGTGCGGCAGAACTCCAAGGCGGCCCCCTTGAGGATCGCGCCGGGCTCTGCCTTCACGAGCAGTTTCGGAATGGGGCTGTGGCTGAGCCATTCGGCGTAGGCGGTGGCAATGGCCACCACGTCGGCCGGTTCGCCCTCGATGGGGATCTGTCGAGGCCAGGTGAGGGTGGGCCGACGGCCCTCGCCTGGTTCGAGGAACGGGCGGCGGTACTCGGCCATCTCGAGTTCGTCGAGGTGCCGGATGATCGATCCGGGCAGCACCCGTTCCACGAACACGTTCTTGGTCAGGACCATCTTCTCCCCCGCCGTTGAACGGAAACCTTGGAACACGCCACGAGCGGCGTCCGGCCACTCGGCCCACGTCAGCGGCCGCACGATGGC
>JANPEN010000568.1:0-22309 GCA_031422955.1 Acidimicrobiia bacterium | reverse complement strand
GGGGACGGATACCACCGGAGAAGTAATCACCCACTGGGCCGGCCAACACGAACAGCAGAGCCGAGGCGGAAGGGGCGGCCGCCGCCCCCACGTTCTCCTCGGTGCCGACCAGGGTGGGCCGCAGATACAACGAACCCGGCGCAGCGGGCACCTCGGCGTCGGACGCCTTGGTCACCTGGCGGATCATGGTGTCGAGCATCTCCGCCGGCGGGGGCGGCAGACACAGCACCTCGGCGGAGTTACGCATGCGCTGCACGTGGGTGTCGGCCCGGAAGATGCGCACCACTTGGTCGAGGCCTCGATGGGCCTTGAGCCCCTCGAAGCAGGCGCTGGCGTAGTGCAGTACGTGGGCGGCTGGGTGGAACGAGAATGGTGCCACCGGACCCAGCACTGGTTCCCCCCATGCCCCGTCGGCGTAATGCACGTACGCCATGGTGGCGGTGAAGACCGTACCGAAGGGGGCCGTCGGCGGGGCGGGGATGGAGGCCGGCACACCAGGCCCGGCAGCAGAAGTCGTTGTCGCAGTCACCGGTGCCTACGCTACGCGCCGCCGGGGGGTGATCGCACGTGCATTGCTCGCTACGCATCCCCGGCCAAGCCCCGAAGCCTGGCGCGGCGCGGCAGTCGCTGGGCGAGACTGACGCGGTGCCTGAGTTTCTCTCTCCTGCGTTGTTGGCCTGGCGTGACCGGGCCGAGCGTTTGGCCACCCACGAACTGATCCCCCTGCGAGAGGACGCCACCCTGGGGTCGAACCCGTACCGCGATCGGGTCCGGGCTGCGTCCAAGCGGGCGGGTGTGCACGCCCTCACCCAGGGCGAGTCCGCCGACGGCCCCCACCAGGGTGAGGGGGCGGCAGAGCCGGCGTTGCGGTTGTTGGTGGTGCGGGAAGCGTTGGCCCGCCATGGGGTCGGCCACCTCCGGGGCGTGTTCGGGGCCGCTCCTGGGGTACTGGCCGGGGTGGGCGAGCCGCTGCGCAGCACCCACCTGCTGCCGTTGCTGGCGGGAGATAAGCGGTCAGGGTTCGCCTTCACCGAACCCGTCGACGCTCCCCGACCCAGCTGGGCCCGGGTCGAGGGCAACGACCTGATCATCAACGGCCAGAAGTCCTACATCACCGGAGGGGCGGAGCTGAATGAAGCCGGTGTGGCCGTGGTGGCCGTCGATTTCCTCACCGCCACGGTGGACATCGAGGGTGAGGGGCCGGCCATGGTCGTCATCGATACCGACCTTCCCGGCGTGGAGCTGGAGCGGCGCTTTGCCTCCTTCGACGGTTCCCAGCACGGCGCCTTCCGCCTGCGGGAGGTGCGGGTCCCCCGTCACTGCGCCCTGGGCCGCCCGGGGGAGGGACGGGGCCGCGCCCTGCAGCGCATCAGCGAAGTCCGCCAAGCCATCGCGGCCGACTGCGTTGGCACTGCCATCTGGCTGTTGGACCTGCTCACCGACCATTTACAACGGGAACGGAGCGACGGCCGCCGCCCCGGCGACCAGGAACGGGTGCGGCTTCGCTACGGCGAGCTGCGGGTGCAGGCCTACGCCGCCCGTTCGATGGTCTACCGCACCGCTCGGCTGGTGGATGCGGGTCAGCCGACGGTGAACGAGTGCATAGCGGCCAAGCTGTTCGCCAGCGAGGTGGCCAACCAGATTGCGGACTGCGCCGTGCAACTCATCGGTGGCGAAGCGCTCATCGAGGGCCACCCCGTGGAGCAGATTTACCGCCGTCTGCGCACCCTGCGCCTGGCCGAGGGCGAAAGCGACGTGCTGCGCATCAACGTCGCTCGGGGCCGTCTCGACCTCGACCAGGGTCGCATCTGACCCAGGCCCGGCCGTATCTGGGCCAGGGACGGCCGCATCTCGGCCTGAACGGCCGCGGTGGGGTCTGCCGGGTCGCGGGCTGGGCGGCTCAGGCGGTGAAGGTGAGGGTGGTGGGGGCAACGCCGGTGGTGGCCAAGCTGGGGTTGCGGAAGGTCAGCGTGTAGTTGCCGGTACCGGGCAGGGGCACCACGAAGGTTAAGACGTTGTTGGCGTTGTCGGACACGGTGCCGGGGTAGATGGCGTCACAGCAGTACTCGCTACGGCTGTCCGCTACCACCGATTGACCACCCGGAGTGGTCACTGCGAACATGGAGGTGTCCACGTTGTACCCGCTGGCTGGGCAGTCGGCCGCGCAGCTGATTTTGATATGGAGATCGAGCTCGGCCTTGCCTTTTTCGCCCGACAGGTAGCTGGCTCGCGACCCCCCGTCCAGCACTTCCACGATGACAGAGCCCTGGGTCAAGCGGCCGGTGACGGCCAGGGTCTTGGGCTGAATCGATTCGACCTTGCCCGCCGCGGCCAGGGGGAGCTTGGTCTGGTTGTCGGCGGCCTCGCCGAGGACCACTGCCGCGCTGGCCAGCAGCTTCTCCAGGCTCACCTTGTCCAGCGGTTTCTGCGATTTGCTTTCGAGGTAGAAGTTGATGGTGCCCTTGGCCTTCCCCTTGCCCGGCACATTGGGGCTGTCCCAGGACGCGTTGACGTTCTCGCCATCCACCACCACCGCACCGGAGTACAACCGGGCCGGCTCGTTGCCCAGATTCTCGAAGCTGGCGTCGATCCTCACCGCCGTTCCGAACCCGTCCGGCTCCGCCGTCAGCCGCTCGAGGGTGATGGCGAAACCGTCCCACCACCCGGTTTTGCCCACGACCAACTCGATGGGTTCGAGTTTTGCCGGGTCGGGGTCCGCGCTCACGTCAGAGGAGCCTTCGGAGGATTCCTCACCAGAGGCGGTGCTGGACTCGTCGGAGGACTTGCTGACCGTGGTCGCCGTCGCCTGATCGCCCTTCTCGTCGCCACTGCCACCGCAGCCGGCCAACCCGAATAGGGCAAGCACACAGATCGCCGCTGCTCCTGTGGCACCATTCCTACGCAATTGGGACATGATCATTTCAACGAGTTCCTGACGCTAGCTACTGGGTTTTGAACGACTCGACGCGGTTCGCGCCTGGGACAAGAAGTGCCTGGGATACGAACACCCCTGCGGTTGGGTTGATACGCCCGCGCGGTTGGTCCACCCGGGGTCACGGTTGGGCGGCCGCCCCCGAGACGGTGAGGGTGGCGTCCACGTTGCCTTCCAGGGCTTGGTGGAAGGGGCAGTAGCGGGTGGCCTCGCGGCATAGCGCCTCGGCATCGGCCTGATCCAAGGCCGGCAGGGAGATGTGCAGATCCACCTCAAGGCGATTGGTGCGATCAGCCGCTCGACCGATGCGCACCTCGGCCGTGATCCTCAGCCCGGCCACCTCGGCGGGGTCACGGCGGGCCAGCGCCATGGCGTGTTCGACGGCGAACACCATGCAGCCAGCGTAGGCCGAGCCGAAGAGCTGTTCGGGGTTGGTGGCGCCCGGCCGGGGTAGCCCGCCGAGGGCGATCGGCAGGGTCAAATGAGCGGTCAACCCCTCGCTGTGTACGTCCACTTCGGGTGGCCGCTCTTGGTCACGGAGGGTGGCTGTGACGGTTTCTTGGTGGAAGAGCCGCATGGCCAAGACGCTAGCTCGACGAAAAGCGCCCGAGGGGACGCTCATCGCTGTTGAACAGTTGGGTCGACGCGGGTTGGGTCGGGACTACGGTCGCGCCATGCGCATTGGTGTCTCGCTGGCCTCTCAGCACGCAGTGCAAGACGTTCGCCTGGGTGCTCGCTGGATGATTGAACGGGCCGCGGTGGCCAGGGACGCCGGCCTGTGGTGTCTCACCGTCGGTGACCATCACGCCAACGCCAGTCCTTACTACCAGAACACCCCCATGCTCGGTCGCTTGCTGGCCGAGTGGGGCCAGCGTCCGGCCGGCTGCCTGTTCCTTACCCCCCTGTGGAACCCGGTGTTGATGGCAGAACAGATCGGCACCCTGGCCGCACTGGCCGGCGAGCCCTTCATCGTGCAGACCGGGCTCGGTCACGGCCCCGCCGAGCGGCTGGCCCTGGGCACCGATGCCCGCCACCGGGGCCGTAACCTCGATCACACCATCGCGGTAGTGGGTGCTCTGTTGGCTGGTCAGCGTGTCGATGACGAGTACTTCGGTCTGGCCGGGGCCCGTATCAACCCCCGCCCACCCGGCGAGGTCGAGTGGTGGCTGGGGGCGTCGGCCCCGGCCGGTATCGAGAGGGCGGCCCGGCTGGGGGCGTGCTGGTATGCCGGTTTCGAGTTCGAGGCCTGTCGGCGCGGGTTGGACTACTTCGCTGAGCGCTGCGCCCACTACGGCACCCAAGCGGTGCGAAACCCGGTCCGCCAGGATGTTTTCGTGGCCGCCACCGATGCCGAGGCGGAGGCCGCGGTGCGCCCCGCCCTCAACGCCGGCTATCGGGGCATGTCCGAAGACACCCTGATCTTCGGCTCGGTGGGCCGGGTGGCCGAACGGATGGTGCGTTTCGCTGAGATCGGCTTCACCGATGTCATCGTGCGTCAGATCACCGTACGCCAACCGCTGGCCCTCCGCTCCTATGAGCTGCTGGCCGATGTACAGGCCGCCATCGTCTCGGCGTGAGCTCATAGCGGTCCGATGGGCTGGGTCAGGTGTGTCGGTGGAGGACATCGCCGCGCAGTTGTCTTTGTCGACCCATACCGTGCTTGTCGGACCCATGCCGTGCGCAATCACCTGCGCCACGCCATGGCCCGAGTCGGGGTACATACCAAGCTGGAAGCGGTGGTGGCGGCGCCCCAGGCTGGTCTCATCCGTCTGGGTGAAGGCGGCTGTTGAAGTTGGGGCCAGGTCATGCGGCGCCCGTTGCCCGCCAGACCGGGTTTCTGGGCGGCCTCAGCTACTGGGGGTGGGCGCGGGCGGCGGCCCGGCGTTCCTCGCGATCGGCGGCTTTGACCCCGTAGCCGAAGACCATGGCTGGCGCCAGGATGAGGGAGCCGGCGGAGAGGCAAACGACGATGATGGTGGTGACCACCTTGGTGTAGCCGGCCACGTAGCCCTGCGCGAACAGCACCGAGGCCAGCAAATACAGCCCGTAGCCGGCCTGTTTGGCCCGTACCACCCAGTGGGCGATGCGGCGACGCTGAGCCTGAACGGGATCGGTTGCCGACACGCAGGAGAGGCTAGTAGGCCACGGCTAGGGCCGGCTAGGGCACCGCTAGGGCCAGGTGGGCCAGGGCCGGACGAGCGTACGGGATTGGCATTCGAACCGGCGCGACGGGCGGATCGGGAGTGGGTGTGTGACCCGCGGTGGGGGAGACTAGGGTGCCGGCTCGTTTGAGCGACGGACGTCGGATGGCGTCGAATCAGGTTCGGGGGAATTGTGGCCGAGGTCAAGGCAGAGATCGCCGCCAACGTCTGGCAAGTCGTCGTCGAGGTCGGGGCCCAGGTGGCCGAGGGCGACGAGCTGATCATCCTCGAGTCCATGAAGATGGAGATCCCCGTGGTCGCCCCCTGCGACGGCAAGGTGTCTGAGCTGCGGGTGAAACCAGAAGATCAGGTCCAAGAGGGCGACGTGCTCGTCGTCATCGCCTGATCTGCGGGCGTCGATTGGCCACCGGCAGAACCGATGGTCACTGGCAGAAGCGGCGACCTCAGCGCAGGGAGGCGCGGGCCGATCCGGTCATGGGAACCAGGTCCTGGTCATAGAGCGAGCACACCACCCGGCGGTCTCCGCTGGCCCAGGTAGTTCCGCTCGGGCGGAGCACGGCTATGCGCAGCCGGGAGGTGGCGTACTCGCGTCCCACGTAGGGCTGGAAGCGGGCCAGGCATTGTGCGGCCGCCAGCCGCCGGAACTCGGTCTCCCCGGGGAACACGGCGACCGCGTCGTAGGCCAAGTCCAGCGCGGCGAACACCTCGGCGTCGTGGGGTTCCTGGCATCCGTGGACGGCTAGCTGTCGCAGGGGCACGTCGCCCGTCGTGATCAGGAACTCATCGAAACAGGCGCCCTCGCCCATGGCAGGGTCGGCCGGACCGTTGTCCGCCGGGGGGCCGATCCGATCGTCGCGTGGGTTGCCGTTGGCCCCAGTGGCGGTCCGGGGGCGGTTGGGATCGAGGAGCACGATGGTGCTGGTCGGAGCGGCAGTGGTCGCAGGGGGGTCGGTCACCGCGGCACCGTCATCCCGACAACCAGCCAACAGCACGCTGCTCAGCCCGACCACTGCCAGCGCCACTCGCGTTACCAGCCCCGGCCGCGCCGGCGGCCTGGCTCGGGGGGTTGGTGGTGGTATGCCAGCTCGGCACGGGAAACGCATGAGCGAACTCAATAGGCCGGCAACAGCCGGTCGACGAAACTGAAACAGACAAACAAAGAACCCAGCCACAACGGGCTGGACAGGACATAGATGCCCCGGCGTCGCCACTTCTGGGGGCCCCTGGCCAGGTCAACCCGCCAAGCCATAACCAAGGCGGCGAGGGCCGCTAACAGGGCGGCCAGGCCCCACCCAATCGCTCCTGGCCAGGCACCGGGGTCCCCGGCCAAGCTGTTGGCGTCGGCGGCAATGGTGCTGGCCGTGGCCGAGTCGGCACCCTCAGAGCCCGCTTTCTCGGGGCTAGACGTGCTGGCCGATACTGCTGCGCCGGAAGACGTCGCCGTGCCCGAGCTCGCCGTGGTCACGCTGGTCGGGGTGTTGTTGGTGGGAACAGTGGGGGTGTTGCTGGCGGGAACGGTCGGGGTGATGTCGACCGTGCGGCGATCATCGGGGCGGGCCACCGTGGGGAGAGGCTCGCCCTGAAGATCGGCCCACACGATGATGCGCTGGGCGGCACTGAACTTGGGATGGCAGGCCGTCAAGGTCAGACGATTGTCGCCGAAGTCGCCCACTACCTCGACCTCTTCAGGGTCCACGATGCGGGTGCCCGCCACCTCGTACACGGCCTCGCCGAGCACGGTGCTGACCCGGATCTCGTCGCCCGGCTTGAGCTTGTCGAGATCGCCGAAGGGGGCGCCGTAGGTGGTGCGGTGCCCGGCGATGGCGGCATTTCCCTCCTGGCCAGGCAGGGGGGTGTCGGGGAAGTGGCCTGGTCCTTTGCGTAGGTCGTCGAGGTGCACCCCCTCGACCACCACCTTGTCCACCGAGATCGACGGGATGAGGATGCGGGCCACCGGCTCACCCGGGGAGGGGTAGAGCAGGTCGACCAGCTCTTGGGGCAGGGTGGGCGGGGGGGTCGCGGGGGCGGCTGCGCTGCCGTTGCCGGTGGATCCACTCGAGGTCGTGGCCCGATGGTCGGCCTGCTGCCGCGCCAGGGCCTCGAGGGCGGCGGTGCTCTGGGTACCGACCCGACCGAGACGGCTGGTGAAATCGTTCTCAAGGCCTTGCTGGGCTCGTGACTCGGACAGCCCGGTGCCCCACAGCTGGAAACCGGCGAAGAGCAGCACAACGGCGCCGGCCGCCACCAAGAGTCGACCGAGGATGCCGAGCACCCAGGGAGCCCCGCGATAACGCAAAGTCTTGCCTTCCAACCCGGTTCATGCCTTTCGACCCGTTCTTGCCTCGACCCCGTTCGGTAACTGGTCCGGGCTCGGTTGCCCGCTCGGTCGAACGCACTCATAGCGATGACATGGGCAGGCCACCGGCGCACTGGTTCTACTGACCCCGCGCTGCGATCCAGCTCACACGCCCCGTGAGGTTACCCGCCACCGACCATCTGGTGGGATCAGCCGGGTTTGGGGCCGCGTGGCGAGGCAGGGCGGGGCTCGGGTACCTTGTTGCGTCCTCATGGAATCCGTTCTCTGCCTGCGCGGCGCGGTTGCGGTCCTTGGCCGTTTCCCGGCCCTGGCCGGTGCTGATCTCGACGTTGTTCGCAGCGAGATCGTGCTTGTCTCCGGGCCCAACGGGGCCGGCAAGTCCACCCTGTTGCGTCTATGTGCCGGGTTGGCCATGTTGGCCGCGGGGGAGGGGACCGTGCTCGGCTTCGATTTGCGCCGGCAGCGCCCCCAGGTGCGCCGGCGGGTTGGCTACCTGGGCCATGGCAACGGCTTGTACGGCGAGCTCAGCGCCGAGGAGAACGTGGCATTCTGGGCTCGTTGCGCCGGCGCACCCAGGGCCGATGTGGCGGCCACGTTGGACCGCCTGGAGGTGGCCGCCCGCTGGCGCCCGCTGGCCACCGCGCATCTTTCCGCCGGCCAGCGCCGTCGTACCGCCCTGGCCTGCCTAGTAGTGCGTCGGCCCGAGTTGTGGCTGTTGGACGAGCCCCACACTGGCCTTGACGCGCCAGCCCGGCACCTGCTCGAAGGCCTGATACGGGAGGCGGTGGTCGGTGGAGCCACCGTCCTGATCGCCTCCCACGAGCTGGATCGGGCTGCCGCGCTGGCCACTCGTGAGGTCCGCCTGGTGGGAGGCACGGTCCGACCGGCCGCCACGCCGGACCCGGTGCCGCTAACGGAGCCTTCTTCGGAACGTGATCATGTGGCGTGACGCGCTGCTGGTGGCGGGCAAGGACCTACGGATCGAGGCCCGTTCCAAGGTGGCCGTGAACCAGATCGCCCCGTTCAGCTTGGTCGTGTTGTTGCTGTTCGCCTTCGCCCTCGACCCCGATCGCGGGTTTCTGCAGCAGGCCACCCCCGGGCTGTTCTGGATCGCGGTGTTGCTCTCCTCACTGGTGGTGGTGCAGCGCAGCTTCGCCCTGGAAGCCGCCGATGCTGGCCGCGACGCCCTCCGGCTGACTGGTCTGGACCCTGCCGGGGTTTTCCTGGGCAAGGCGGCAGCTTCGTTCGTGGTGTTGGCCCTACTCGAGGTGGGGCTGGGCCTGGGCGTTCGGGTGATGTACGGCACGGCTCTGACCGGGTGGCCGGTGCTATTGGTGGCCGCTCTGGCCGCCACTGCGGGGCTGGCGGCGGCGGGCACCATCTACGGCGCCCTGTCCGCCGGCCTGCATGTTCGGGAGACCCTGCTGCCTCTGCTTTTTCTTCCGGTGGTCGCACCCGTCATGATCGGGGGTACCCGGGCCTTCGCTGCCGCCCTCGACGGTTCCCCCAGCGAGGGTTGGCGATGGTGCGGGCTGTTGGTCACCTTCGCGGTGGCCTACCTGGCTCTGGGCATGCTGCTATTCGAAACGCTCTTGGAGGACTCGTGACCAGCACGGTGGGAGCAGTAACGAAGGGGACGACGGGCTCCCACGGCGCGGCCGCGCCGGGGTTGGCGTCGGGCCGTCGGGCTACCGGCTCCGCCTTCACCAGGGTGCTGGGCGTGGCATGTCTGGCCTTGTTGGGTCTGCAACTGGCTCTCGCCCTGTTCATCAGCCCCCCCGAGGTCCTCCAGGGCGACGCGGTCCGGCTGTTCTACCTTCACGTCCCCTTGGCCATCGCCGGGGGTTACCTGGGGGTCGGGTTGCTGGCGGTGGGAAGCATCGGCTACCTGTGGAAGCGCACCCCGTTCTGGGATCTGCTGGCAGCCTCGGCCGGGGAACTGGCCCTGTTGTTCACCGCCTTGACCCTGCTCACCGGGGCGCTGTGGGGCCGCCCGGTGTGGGGGACCTATTGGGAGTGGGATCCCCGCCTAACCCTCACCGCCGTTTTGTTCCTGCTGCTGGTGGGCTATCGGGCCATGCGAACGGCCACCATCGACCCCGGTCTGCGGGCCCGGCGCAGCGCCGTCATCGGCCTGCTGGCCGCCGCGGATGTTCCCCTCATCCGCCTCTCGGTGGACTGGTGGCGGGGCCTGCACCAGACCGCCACCTTGAACCCCCTCAACCCTGACCTCGACGGGATGATGTTGTTTACGTTCTTTTTCTCCATGTTGACGTTTACCGCGGTGTTTTTCTGGTTGCTCATCCACCGCTTCCGTCTGGCCTGGCTAGACGAGCAGGTAGCGGGGGCCAGCCTGGAAGAAGCCATCGCCGAACGCCGAGCCGAAGGAGAACAAGGTCCATGAACGCCGTTGGGTATGTCGTAGCTGGGTACGGGCTCACCGCCTTGGCGCTGAGCACCTATGCGGGGCGGTTGCTGTTCCGGGCCCGTCGAGTCGTGGTCCGAGTGCCAGCGGAGCGACGTCGGTGGATGTGAGCCCTCGATCGCTGACCCCGGTGTCGGCCCCGTCCGCCACCGGGTCCGACCCGGCCGGCGAGCCAGTCGCCCGAGCGCGGCCGCCCCGAGGTTCGCGTGGGGCCCGAGTCCGTGGTTTGCTGCTCGCCGCGGTGGTCTTGGGGGCCTTGGGCTTCGTGGTGTTGCGCGGTTTGGGCAACGCCACCTTGTTCTTTTACAACGCCGACGAGGCGTTGGCCCAACGCCAAGAGCTGGGACGGGACCGCATCCGGCTGCAGGGCAACGTGTTGGACGGCACAATCGAGCGCAGCAACGGATTGGCCAACTTCGTGGTCAGTTTCGCGGGGGCCGACGTCGACGTGGCCCACCAGGGCGAGATTCCCCAGCTCTTCCAACCCGGCATTCCCGTGGTGCTCGAAGGCCGCTGGGAAGGCAACGTGTTCGCGTCGGACCGGATGCTGATCAAACACAGCGAGGTCTACGTCGAACAGAACGCGGATCGGGTGGGCGACTACGAGCCGGCCAACACATCGGTGGAGCCGTGAACGCTGCCTTCGGCGTGGGTGGCGTGGTTTTGGCCTTCGTCGCCGCCCTCTCGGGCATGGTTACCGTCGCGTACAGCCTGGTGCGGGGCGGGCGGCGTCGTTCGGCATTGGTGGTGCCCTACACGGTCCTGGTGCTCATCGGAGCGGTGGTCGCCTTCGGGGCCATGGAGCGCGCCTTCATCCAGCGAGATTTCACCATTCGTTTCGTGGCCCGCAACGGCTCCCATTCCACCCCCGCCCTGTTCGAAGCCACCGCCGTGTGGTCGGGCCTGGAGGGTTCGATCCTGCTGTGGGGGCTGGTACTGGCCGGCTACTTGGCGGCGGTGGTGCGCTCGTTCCGTTCCCGCCTCGAGGATCCGCTGATGGGCTGGGCGCTGGTGGTCATGTTCGGGGTGGCCACCTTCTTCTTCGGCATCATGCTGGGCCCGACCAACCCGTTCGTGGGCTTTTCCCCGCCTCTCGGTTTCGACGGGGCCGGACCCAACCCCCTGCTGCAGAACCATCCGCTCATGGCCTTCCACCCGCCCATGCTCTACCTGGGCTACGTCGGCTTCACCGTTCCCTTCGCCTTCGCCATCGCCGCCCTGGCCACGGGCAGGGTGGACGACGGTTGGCTGGTGGCCACCCGGCGTTGGACGTTGTTCGCCTGGGGGTTCCTCACCTTTGGCGTAGTGCTGGGGGCCTGGTGGAGCTATGAAGTGTTGGGCTGGGCGGGCTACTGGGCGTGGGACCCGGTGGAGAACTCCAGCCTCCTGCCCTGGCTCACCGGCACCGCCTACCTGCACTCGGTCATGATCCAGGAACGCCGGGGCATGTTGCGGGTGTGGAACATCTCGCTGTTGTGCGCCACCTTCGCCCTCACCATCTTGGGCACCTTCCTCACCCGCTCGGGGGTGATCGAGTCCGTGCACGCCTTCAGTGAAGGCTCCCTCGGGCCCATTCTGTTGGGGTTTTTCGCCTTCATCGTGTTGCTGTCGGTGGGCCTCATTGGCTGGCGGGGTGATCGCCTGCGGGCCCCTGGGCGCATCGACTCGCCGTGGTCGCGAGAAGGGGCCTTCCTGCTGAACAACGTGCTGTTCGCCGCGTTCGCCTTCATTGTGCTGTTGGGTACGGTCTTCCCGCTCATCGTCGAGGCCCTGCAGAACCGGCGGGTATCGGTTGGGCCCCAGTACTTCAACCGGATGACCATGCCGGTGGGGTTCCTGTTGCTGTTCTTGATGGCGGTGGCTCCGGTGTTGCCGTGGCGCAAAGCTTCGGGTGAGTTGTTGTCCCAACGCCTGCTGTGGCCGGCCTGGGCCGCGGTGGGTGCAGTGAGCGTTGCCGCGCTGGTCGGCGGTCGAGGGTTCGTGCCCTTCTTGGCCTTCGCTCTAGGTGGGTTCGCGGGGGGCGCCGCCCTGCGCCAGGTGCTGTTGGCCAGTCGACGCCAGGGTTGGCGGGGCCTGGTCGGACGGGCCAACGGGGGCATGATCGTGCATCTGGGCGTGGTCTTCATCGCGGTGGGTTTGGCCGCCTCCAGCAGCTATCTGCGAGACAGCGAGTTCGCTCTAGCCCCCGGCCAGTCCGCCTCCTTGGGCGACCACACCATCACCTACCTCGGCTTGTCCACGGTGGAGCGCAGCGAGAAACGTTCCTACGTCGCCGCCGTTCAGGTCGATGGCGGTGAGGTGCACGAGCCCAGCTACAACCTGTTCCGCGGGGCCGGGCAGGGTATCGGTGAGCCGTCGGTGGCCTCTTCGTGGCGGGATGACGTCTTTCTGACCCTCGAGCAGCCCTTGCCCGGCGCCGACCAGGTGGCGGTGATCCGGGTCATCATCCAGCCCTTGGTCAGTTGGCTCTGGGCTGGTGGGGCCTTGATGGCAGTAGGCACCGTCCTGGCTGCTTTCCCCGGTCGCCGGCGGCGTCCCACCGATGCGGTGTCCGCTCCGGTGGTTACCCACCCGGTGCTGCCCGAGGGACGCGTCCCGGCCGAGGTCGGCTAGATGGCCACCGATCCAGCCCCCGTACGTACCGGCCCGGATGATACCGGCCCGGATGATTCGCGATCTGTGCATACTGGACCGAATGGTATGGCGGGGTTTGACCTCGCCGCCGATGGTTCGGGCCCGATGGAACGGGACAACGACCTGGCTCGGGTGGGTCCGGCCCGGCGGGCGGCGGGGTTCGCCGCCGTGGTGGTGGTGGCGTTGTTGGCGTTGTTTGTCTACGGGGTGACCTCGGAGGGCAACGACGACAGCCCCACCGCACCGAGCCCGCTCGATGGCAAGCTGGCTCCCAGCATCGAGGGCGAGGCTCTCGACGGCAGCCGCTACATTCTCGACGGAGATCGGGGGAGCTGGGTCGTGGTCAACTTCTTCGCCACCTGGTGTCCGCCGTGTGTGCAAGAACACCCAGAGCTGGTCGAGTTCGCCCGCCGTCACGAGGGTTCCGGACAACGTCGGTTGGTGTCCGTCGTGTTCGGCGGCGCCAACGAAACCGCTGCCGTTCGCCGCTTCTTCGCCGCCAACGGCGGCTCCTGGCCGGTGATCGTGGATCCAACCGGCACGTTGGCGGTGGACTACGCGGTGGCCCAGGTTCCCGAATCCATCCTCGTGTCGCCCACCGGATTGGTGCTGGGCAAGATCCGCGGCGGCGTCAGTGCCGACGGGCTCGACGCCATCATCGACCAGGTCGAACGGGTGGCCGGAGCATGATGCGCTTGGGTGCCCGGGCCCGCCGGGTGTTATGGCTGCTGGCCGTGGTCTGCCTGGTCGGGGTCTTCGCCTTAGCCGGTCGAGGCGACGGGAAACCGCCCACCGCGGCGGAACGCATCGAGGGGCTGGCTCGTCAGTTCGCCTGCCCGGAGTGCGCGGGCCAGTCGGTGGCCTCCTCCAACGCTCCTGCCGCCCAAAACATCGAGGCCGCGTTGACGGAGATGGTGACCGAGGGCCGCAGCGACGCCGAGATCCGCGCCCGCATCGTGGATCGCTTCGGGCAACGGGTCAGCCTGGTGCCCGCCTCCGACGGCCTCGTCGGCCTGGTCTGGGTCATCCCCGTCGTGGTCGGCCTGTTGGCGGTAGCGGCGCTGGCTTCGGCCCTGTGGCGGTGGCGGCGTGCCATCGGCGCCGACGGTACGGCCAGCGAGGCCGACCGGGCCCTGGTCGAGCGTTTCCTCGCCGAACGCCGAGACCTGACCGAGATCGACACCTACCGTTGACGTCCCGGCACCGCTCGCACCGAATCGACGTCGATTCGCCGGAACCGGTCCTGCACCGAATCGACATCGATTCGCCGGAACCGGTGTTGGGCCGGGACCGTCTGGCGGCGTTACGGGAGGAACGCGACCATCTCGCCGCGTCGCTGTGCGACCTCGACGCCGAGCACGCCGCGGGCGACCTCTCCGATGACGACTACACGGTCCTGCGCGACGACTACGTGGTGCGTACCGCCACCGTGTTGCGGGCTCTGGAGGCCCAGCGTCGACCACCGACGCGGCGGGACGTCACCCCCCCGGGTTGGCGGCGCTGGCTGGTGGGGGTGCTCGTGGTGGTCTTCGCGGTGGGGGCGGGAGCGCTGGTGGCCCGGCTGGCCGGAACCCGCACCAGCGCCGATACCCTCACCGGCGACATCCGTGCCGGTACCCGCCAGGAGCTGGCTACCTGCCTGGAGCTGGCCAGCGTGGCCCTGCGGGCTAGCGCGGAGCCGGCCTCCGCTGAAACGAATCGGCTGTTCGAGGCGGTCAAGTGCTACAGCGACGTGTTGGAGCGCTCACCCAGCAACGCCGAAGCGCTGACCTATCGGGGCTGGCTGCTGGTGCGAACCGGCAGCCCGCAGCTCCAGACCCAAGCCACCGACGATCTCGAAGCGGCGGTGGCGGCGGACCCCGCCTACCCCGACGCCCGCGCCTTTCGGACCATTGTCTTCTATCGGCTAGGCCAGCTCGATGCGGCCAAGGCCGAGCTGGTGGTGCTCGACACCCTGGACCGGCCCCCCATCATCGACCAGCTGCTGACCCAGTTCGGGGTGCGAGAAGGTCTGGCCGCCGCCGCCCCCGCCCCCGCCCCCACCAAAAACGGCGGCTGATCAGCCCCGGCGCTTCTCTCAGGCCTGGCTCGAGACCTCGAACTCGCAAGCGTCGTCGCCCTGCAGCATGGAGGAGCCGGCGGTGGGCAGGTTGTCCCCGTAGAGGGCGCCCATCATGCCCCGGATCATGCCCCGATCCACCGCACAGATGACGGGGTGCACGACCTCGGCCCCCCCGAACGGGCAGTGCTCGGCCACGATACGCAACTGGTTGAGGGGCGTCCCCTCACCGGCCACCCGGGCACCGGACACCTCGCCGCCGACATGGGCGGCGAAACCGTGGGCGGTCATGGCATCCGCCACCGCGTGCAGCGCGGCCCGGAAGCTGCGCTGGGTCTCCGCCGCATCGCCCATGGCGGCGGCCATGGCCTGGCCGTACTCGGCCCCCACTTCCTCGGCCAAGGCTTCGGCCGTTTCCCTGGGCAGCAGGGCCAAGGCCCGCTTGAGCAGGTTAACCAGCACCACATCGTGGCGGACGGGGACCTGGGGACTGAGCTGGGGCTCGGTGGGCCGGTAGCGCTTCGAGGGCCGCCCGGCCCCGCTGCGATGGCCGCGGGCCACCACCACCTCGGCGTACCCGCCGGCGGCCAGCTTGTCGAGATGGTGGCGGGCCACGTTCACGTGCAGGCCGAAACGCTCGGCCACCTCGGCCGCGGTGGCGCCGTCACCCACCTCGTGCAGGAACAGAAAAATGTCTCTCCGGCTGGGATCACCGAACGCGGAGGAGATAGCAGTGACCGCCGAGGCGAACTCGGTGGGATTCAGGGCAGCCCGCTCCACACCGGTATTCTAACTATCCGCATAGGAGAAATCCGGAAAGAGTTGCTCATGGCCCTTACCGAAGCCGCTGTCATCGACGCGCTGCGCCCCGTCGAAGACCCCGAGCTGCATCGCTCCATCGTCGATCTGGGCATGGTCCGTCACGTCGCCATCAATGGAAACGAAGTCGCGGTCGACGTCGATCTCACCATCGCCGGTTGTCCCTTGCGCAACGAGATCGACCAGCGGGTCCGCAACGCCCTGGTCGGTATCGGGGCAGCTGCCGTCGAGGTTCGTTTTGGGGTGATGACCGACGAGCAGCGCGCCGCCCTGCGCCAGCGCCTGCACGGGGACCCCAGCTCTACCGCGGGCAGCCAGACCGCCCACGGTCACGCCGAGGGTCGCACCATTCCCTTTGCCGATCCCTCCAACCGCACCCGATGCCTGCTCATCGCCTCTGGCAAGGGAGGGGTGGGCAAGAGTTCCATCACCGCCAACCTGGCTATCGCTCTGGCCCAGCGGGGTCGCAAGGTGGCCGTGGTCGATGCCGATGTGTGGGGCTTCTCCATCCCTCGCATGCTGGGGGTGGACCGGGCCCCTGTGGTCATCGACTCCATGCTGGTTCCCCCGGAGGTGCACGGCGTGCGCTGCATCTCCATGGGCTTCTTCGTTGAGGAGGACCAGCCGGTCATCTGGCGGGGGCCGATGTTGCACAAGGCCCTTGAGCAGTTCCTCACCGACGTGTTCTGGGACGACCCCGATTATCTCCTCGTCGACCTACCGCCCGGTACGGGAGACATCTCCCTGTCGCTGTCCCAGTTCTTGCCTCGCAGCGAGGTGATTGTGATCACCACCCCCCAGCCGGCCGCTCAGAAGGTAGCTCAACGGGTCGGTTTCATGGCCCACAAGGTGAACCTGCAGGTCCGCGGGATCGTGGAGAACATGAGTTGGTTCACCGGTGACGACGGCAAGCGCTACGAGCTGTTCGGGGCCGGCGGGGGCGACGAGTTGGCCGCCCGCCTCGAGGTTCCCCTCATTGGGCGGGTGCCGTTCGTGCCCGAACTGCGCATTGGTTCCGACATCGGCCAGCCCATCATGGCGGTGGCACCCGAAAGCGAGGCCGCTCTGGCCATCGGCGTCATTGCCGATCGCCTGGAGACCGAGCTGCGCCCCACCCGCATCTACAGCTCGGCCCTCAAGATCAGCTGAGGGACCCTGCAGATCCTGCTGTTCCGGCCGGGCGTCCGATAGCGTCGGTGGGCCGAGCGGCACCAGCGTCGCCGGCAGGATCAGGCCGCCCGCAGGACCGCCGGCCGCAACCAGGGAGCACGCGTGGACGTTCGAATCGGTATGTTGCACAACGCCAAGGAGCTGCTTCTTGACTTGGGCGAAGTCGACCGTGACAAGGTCAAGGCCGAGGTCGACGGGGCCTTGGCTGGCCCGGTTTCGGTGTTGTGGCTCACCGACAAGGACGGGCGCTCGGTGGGGCTGTCCACGGACCGCATCGCCTACGTGGAGCTGGGCAAGTCCGACAGTTCCCGCACGATCGGGTTCGGGCCCGAACGCTGAGTGCGGCCTCGGTGGGCTTGCTCGATCGGCGTCTGATTTTCGTCACCGGCAAAGGTGGCGTCGGTAAGACCACCGTGTCCGCCGCCTTGGCCCGCTGCGCGGTGGACCGGGGCAAGAAGGTGCTGGTCTGCGAGGTCGATGCCAAGGGCTCGTTGGCCGCCGCCTTCGAGTCCGCTCCGGTCGGGTTCGACCCTGTCGAGATCGAACCTGGCTTGTTTCTCATGGCCATGGACACCGAGGCATCGCTGCGGGAATACCTCAAGCTGCACCTGCACGTGCCGCTGGCCACCCGACTGGGTCCGTTGGCCAACATGTTCGACTTTGTGGCCAGCGCCGCCCCCGGGGTGCGTGAGATTCTGACCGTGGGCAAGTTGGCCTACGAGGTGCGGGAACGCCATTTCGATCTGGTGGTGGTCGACGCCGCCGCCAGCGGCCATGTGGTCAGCCAACTGGCCGCCCCGCGCACCATCGGCGAGCTGGTCAAGATGGGTCTAATCCGCACCCAGACCGACTGGATGAACGAGATCCTGTCCGATCCCGAGGTGACTGCAGCGCTGATCGTCACCACCCCGGAGGAGATGCCGGTGGTGGAGACGCTCGAGCTGATCGACGCCATCGGCGCCCGCACCGAGGTGACGGTGGCGGCGGTGGCCGTCAACCGGGTGCTGCCGGAACTGTTCAACCGCAACGAACAGGCCGCCTTCGATCAGCTGGTGAGCCCAGGCCGGCTTCATGACGCCTTGGTTGAGAGCCAACCCGAGGGTGCCGAGGCGGTGCTGGAGGTGGCCGCCCTGGCCACCCGCCTGCGCCGCAGCCGGATTGAGCACGTGGAGCGGCTGCGGGGCGGCCTGCCCGAGTCAATGACGCTGCTCTATCTGCCCTTCCTGTTTGCCCGGCCCCACGGGGCCAGGGCCGTGCATCTGCTGGCGGACGCTCTGGCTGACGAGTTGGATTAGGAGCCGATCCGAAATGGCTCGACGACGATTCGACGCCCGCCTCGATCAGCTGGTCACCGCCAGTGACGTGGTGTTGGTGTGTGGCGCCGGCGGGGTGGGCAAGACCTCCATGGCGGCGGCGGTGGCGGCCACCGCCGCCGTCGAGCTCGAGGCCAAGGTGCTGGTGGTCACCGTCGATCCGGCCCGGCGTCTGGCCACCGCCATGGGCCTGTCCGCTTTCGGCAACACCGCCACCCGGGTGCCCGACGCGGCCCTGCGGGCGGTAGGGGCGGAACCCAGGGGCGAGCTGTGGGCGGCCATGCTCGATACCAAGGCCAGCTGGGACGATCTCATCGTCCGCCACGCCCCTGACGCCGCCACCCGGGCCGCCATCCTGGCCAACCCGCTGTACCGCAACCTCACCGCCACCTTCACCCAGAGCCACGACTACATCGCCATGGAACGCCTCCATGAGCTGCACGCCTCCGGCCGCTACGACCTGATCGTGGTGGACACCCCGCCGTCCCGCCACGCCATCGACTTTCTCGACGCCCCCGCCCGGATGGCTGAGTTCTTCTCCAGCCGGCTGTTGCGTTGGCTCATCGCCCCGTCGCGTTCTCGGCTGGTGACGCTGGCCTCCAAGCCGTTCCATGTGGTCGACGACAGGATTCTGGGCGCCGCCTTTTTGGCAGATATCGCCGAGTTCTTCCTGCTTTTCCAGTCGATGTACGGCGGTTTCGTGGACCGGGCCAAAGCGGTCGAACAGACCCTGCGCAACCCCAGCACCTCCTTCATCGTGGTCACCACCCTCGAGACTGCGCCGGCCCAGGAAGCGGCGGTGTTCTGCGAGGAGTTGGTCCGGCGCGGCTTCGGGGTGGGCGCGCTGGTGTTCAACCGGGTTCTGCCCGCCGCCCTTGACGAACCCGGCGCCCGGCGGGTGGCCACCACCTTCCAGCGCAGCAGCGACACGGTGGCCGCCACGTTGCTGGCCGCGGCCGGGGGCGACGGCGTTGGGGCCTGGCGGGGCGGGGCCGCGTCGATCGAGCCGGAGACCCTGGCTAGGGTGCTGGGCGAGGTCGGCCAGTCCTTCTTGGACTACGCCACCTTGGCCGCCCGGGAGGCCGAACTGGCCCTGCGCCTCAGCCGCAAGGCCGAGCTGACCGTGTCCGTACCCCACCTCAACGGTGACGTCGCCGGGCTGGACGATCTGTTGGAGCTGGGTCGGGCCAGCTGGTCGAGCTAGCGCCCGGCCCACGGTGACCCTGGGGGGCGGGCGGCGAGGCGGGGCAGACCTCGGGGTAGCATCGGACGTTCATGTACAGCCTGAGCGAAGTTGCGCGGGTGCACACGAGCCTGGTCGAGGCCGACGTGGAGCATCTCCAACGGCTGGTGGCCAACTGGGGGCTGCTGGCCGATCTTTCCTTCACTGACCTGGTGTTGTACGCAGTGGCCGAGCCAGTGCGGGTCCCCGCCCGGCGGGCTTACGTCGTGCTCGCTCAGGTTCGCCCCACCACCAGCCAGACCATCTACCGCCACGACCTGGTGGCCACGGTGGTCGAAGGGGTCGACCACTTGCTGGTCGATCGTTGCTTGCGGGCCGGCGAGGTGCTCGGGCCCGACGAGGTGCGGCGGGGCGAGGACGTGTTGACCTCAACCCTGGCGGTACCGGTACGGCGAGGCGGCGGGGTCATTGGGGTGTTGACCAGCGAGGGGCTGGCAAGCGGCGGTCGTCGCAACGGGGAGCTGGAAATCGCCTACCTGGAGGCCTTCGGGCGCCTCGTGCGGATGGTGTCCGTCGGTGAGTTCCCCTTCCCTGGCACCGAGGACCCCCTCAAGGAGCTGCCCCGGGTGGGCGACGGGGTGATGCTGTTGGACGGCTCGGGAAGGGTGCGTTACTGCTCGCCCAACGGGGTGTCCGCCCTGCATCGGCTGGGGGTGGTGGTGGCAGTGGAAGGCGCCACCCTGGCTCAACTCGGCCTTGATGAGGGTGTCGTGCGTCTGGCCATTGGCCAGCGGTTGCCGACCACCCAGGAGTTGTCGCGAGGTAACCACACCCATGTGTTGGTCCACGCCCTGCCGCTGTTGGAACGACGGCGAGTGGTGGGGGTGCTCATGGTGCTGCGCGACATTTCGGACCTGCGACGGCTCGATCGTCTGCTGGTTTCGAAGGACACCCATATTCGCGAGATCCATCACCGGGTCAAGAACAACTTGCAGACCATTTCTTCGTTGCTGCGCATTCAGGCCCGGCGCCTTTCGGTACCAGAAGCTCGCGAAGCGATTGAAGAGTCGGTCCGCCGCATTGCCTCCATTGCCGTTGTGCACGAAACGTTGTCACGAGAAGCGGGCGACGATGTCCCGTTCCCCGAAATCGCCCGTCCCATCATCCGCATGGTCGAGGAGTCTCTCGTTTCTCCCGAACGCCCGGTGCTCTTTCGCCTGGTGGGCGAAGCTCCAATCCTGCCGGCCGATTTGGCTACCCCCCTCGCCCTGGTCCTGACCGAGTTGCTACAGAACACCGTCGATCACGCCTATCGCAGCGGGCCCGGCGGCGGCCCAGGGGCGATCACCTCGGGCGAGGTGATCGTGACGGTGACCGGTCCGCAGGAGGGCGATGACCTCCCGCAGGTACGCATCGAGGTCCTCGACGACGGAATGGGCCTCCCGGATGGGTTCTCGCTCGACAACGCCACCGGGTTGGGTCTGTCCATCGTGCGGACGTTGGTCTGTCACGAGCTGGAGGGCACCATCACCTTGGTCAACCGGCCTGACGGCCGCCCCGGCACCCTGGTCACCGTGACCACCCCGCTCCTGCGCGACCAGAGCTGATCACCTTCCACAGGGCTAGGAAGATAACTCTAGTGTTGAGCACCTGCCCAAGATCAATTGATGCGGGCCACGATGTCACTACAAGTCGCGACTCTCCGGAGTCGAGGAACGCCTCGATCGTCACGGTCCCCATGGCCATCCACGACACCAGGCGACCCGAGTCGCCATAGTGCGATGTCGCCCGGACGGCCGAGTCCAGCGTCAGAAGGTTTGGCCGGCGTCGTGAACTCAACCCCCCGTGTGCAAGTTCATCGCGTTCACCGACCCGTCGAAGGCTAAACGATCTCGGTTGCAGCGTTGTTGTCTGCTTTGGAGCTTGAAGACGATGAAGAGAACCGCCCGCCCACCGGATCATCCGCCGGCGACGAGCCCTACCGACGCACGATCATCCGGCCCGCCGATCAACACGCCCGACTCATCGCCAACCAACTCGGCGATCACCACGTCACCTTCCTCAACGCTCTCGCTGCTATCGGCCACCAGAGCTGACCAACCGGTCCTGCCCTGGCGCATGCGGGTCGATCGATCCCGACCGTTCCCCACATCTGCAACACGTCACCCAGACGCTGTGGGCGGGACGTGACCGCGCGACGATATGCCAGGCTGACACACAGATAGGCACCAGAAGGTGAGCACCCAACCGCCCCGCCCCGCCGGGAGCAACTCCGGGACGAACCTCCGGGACCACCAACACGGCCCTGAGGACACCTACCAGCCCACCTACCGGGCTGACACCCACCGGTGACCGGAGGCGGGGAGGTCTCCCGGGACCTCCAGAAGTGTGTCTCGGAGTTTCCGTCCGACCAGGAGATGGCCACGATTGGTCACCCGGCCTGGGGGCACCGTGTCGATTCAGGTCGGGTGGCACAGCACCGGTGGCTGCACATGACGCGCAAGGCGTGGTCGGTGTTGCTGCGGGTTCCTACACTGTGGGTCATGCCGGTGACGATCGATCTCCCCGCCGAAACCCAAGCCCGTCTCGAGGACGAAGCCTCGCGATGGCCCAGGTGCTTTAGAAGTTGACGCGGCAGATCCGAGAACGGGTCACCGGGTGGGGTCTGCAGCCGATCGGGGGCTGGTTGTACGGATCCGCTGCTAGGGGCGACGGTGACCGGGACAGTGACGTTGACCTTTTCTTTGTGCTGGCTAACGGGTACGACCACGACACCTGGGAACTACAGACGGCCGAGTTGATTGATTACGTCAACCGGTGCACTGGTAACTGGGTGCAGATCCTGCCCCACACGTTGGGTTCGTTCATGGACCTCGAGCGTTCCGGTTCGGTGTTCCCGCGAACTTGCGAGTGGACGGCATCGATCTGGTGGATGGGTCGTGGCGGCGTATCGCCGAGGCGGCGCGTCGGGGTGCAGTATGAGCGGGCGGAGGGGGACCGCCACGAAGCCCTGTTCGGCCGCGGATGCCCGCGTGAGGCTGGGTTCCGCCCGTCAGTACTTGGACGCGTGCGACGTGCTTGAGCTGGCGGGCACGGTCAGCAATGACGTGGTCGCCAGCAACGCGATTTTGGCGGCGATCGCCGCAGCCGACGCGATCTGCTGCGCTGCCCGCCAGGAACACGCCGGAAGTGGCAACCACAACGATGCCGCTGACCTGCTGAAGCTGTTGAACAAGCTCTGGGTGAGGACCTGGCGAGGATCCTGAGCTACAAGAACACCGCCGCCTCCAGCACC
>JANPEN010000567.1:0-8949 GCA_031422955.1 Acidimicrobiia bacterium | reverse complement strand
CGGTCATGGTCGGCCGCCTGCATACAGGACCGCTGACTTAATCGATTCTCGCCAACTTCCCAACAGTGCGGATAGATTACGAATGGGTGACGGGTCTCAGCAACGGCTCGGCGATCTGACGGTGGGCGGGAATCGTTTGCGAGACGGCCAGATTGTGCCGCACGTCACCTCGCTTCCCCGTACCATACGGACTAGTATGTTGAGCGGAACATCATCGCGAGTACGCCACTCGCACACACGACCGGAGTGGGACGCTGAACCGCAACGACTATTTCGAAGCAGGTCTCGAGCTGTTGGCAGTAGGTGGGGTGGCCGAACAGACCATCGCCAAGCTGTGCGACCGCCTCGGCATCACGAAGGGATCCTTCTACCACCACTTCACCAGCCTGGCGGATTTCCGTCAGCAGTTGCTGGCCCATTGGGAGGCCAATCAGGAAGCGGCCCTCGAGGCGGCCGGCGCCAGTTTGGGCACCGCCGAGTGGGTGACACCCGCCCCCAGCACGGTCGACGCGGCCGTGCGGGCCTGGAGCCAGAGCAACGAGGCGGCCGCCGCCGCCCAAGGCCGCATTGACGCCTTGCGTATCAAGGCGGCGACCCGAGACCTGCGGGCGGCTGGTGTGACGACAGAGCGGGCCCGCTCCCTTTCCAGCCTCGGCCTCGCCATCCAGATCGGGGTGCAGGCGGCGGGCGCGGCGTGGGACCGCAAAACCCGCAAGTCCATCGTTGATGAGTTTCAGCGGGCGATCGACTTAGCCGCCGGTGAGGCCAAGCCGGCCGGGGCCCGTCGCAAGGTCTGAACCCCAGCCCGTCATCGGACCCCAACCCTTTAGCGACCCCTTAGCGACCGTGGTAGACCGGCGCCCGCTTGGCCAAGAACGCGGCGATGCCCTCGTGAGCATCCTCGGTGGCCGCGGCGATGGCGATGAAGGCGGACTCGCGCTCCATGGCCTCTTCTAAGGGGCTGTGGGCGCCGGCGTAGAGCACCCGCTTAGCCAAGCCGAAGGCCTTGGTGGGGCCCTGGGCTAATTGACGGGCCAAGGCGGTGGCCACCTCGACCACCGCGTCGTCGTCGACCACCCGGGAGACCAGCCCCCAGTCCTCGGCCTCCTCGGCGGTGAGCACCCGATTGGTCAAAACCAGATCCATGGCCCGGCGCAGACCGACCACCCGGGACAAGAAGAACGAAGAGGTTCCGTCGGGAACCAGACCGGCCTTGGTGTAGCCCATGGTGAACTTGGCCGACCGCCCGGCGATGACCAGATCGCAAGCGGCGACCAGGGACATGCCGGCGCCGCCGGCGGGGCCGGTGACTGCAGCGACCAGCGGAGCGTCCATCTTGGCCAGGCGAGCCAAGGCGGCGTGCAGGTCCACCGTCATGGAGTCAACCAGGCGGGGCAGTTCGTCGGGCCCGGCGGCGGCGAAGCCGGCCAGATCCCCACCGCCGCTGAAGAGTTTGCCGTTGGCCCGCAGCAACACGGCACGCACCGAGGAGTCATGAGCCACCGACATGGCGGCCTCGCGTAACTCGGCCGAAAGTTGGGGACTCATGGCGTTGCCGCGGTCGGGGCGGTTGAGGGTGATGGTGGCCAACCCATCATCCAGGTCGAGCATGATTGTTTCAAAGGTCATTGCGGCGATGTTAGACCTGACCCCGGTCGCGCCCTGCTCAGCGGGTGGGCCGGGTTCCGTCCGCTGGCGGGGAAGGTGGCCAGGTGAGCGGAAAGAAACAGGCCGCCTCGTGGTTCGCCAAATCTGGGCTGACCGGGCGGAGACGGGGGAGTTCGGTGTCGCAACGAGGCTGGGCCCGGGAGCAACGCGGAGCGAAGGAGCAGCCGGCGGCGACGTGGCTGGGATCGGGCGCCTGGCCTTCAATGGTGGCGAGCCGCGTTGTGCCGGCCGCGTTCATGGTGGGGCTGGCCGCGATGAGGGCGGCCGTGTAGGGCATGGCCGGTTGGTGGTACAGGGCCCCCGCCGGGCCGATCTCCACGATGCGGCCGGCGTAGAGCACGGCGATGCGGTCTGCCCGCCCGGCCAGCAAGCGGAGGTCGTGACTGATGAGCAGTACGGCCAGGCCCTGCCGACGGCGCAACTCGTCAAGCCGATCGAGCAGCAGGGATTGGGTGATGACATCAAGGGCGCTGGTCGCCTCGTCGGCCACTAACACCGAAGGCCCCGCCGCCAGCGCCATGGCTAGGGCCACTCGTTGGCGTTGCCCGCCGGAGAGCTCGTGGGGAAAGCGGCGGGCGCGCTGGGCCGCGTCGGCCACGTCCACCCGTTCCAGCAGCTCCACCGCCTGCGCGGCCGCCTGGCGGCGGTGGGCCCCACCATGGACCCTGGCCATCTCGGCGATCTGCTGGCCCACCCGCATCACGGGATCGAGCGCGGTCAGGGGGTCTTGGAGGATATGGGCGATGCCCCGCCCACGAGCGGCGCGGACCCTGACGCTGGAGCGGGCCGGGTGGGCTTGGTCGAACAGGATCTCGCCGTCGAGCAGCACCGAACCGGAGAACTCAGCCGCCACCGCCAAGGGAGCCAGGGCCACCAGGCTGGCGGCCAGGGTGGATTTGCCGGAGCCGGATTCGCCGGCCAGCCCCAGCAGCTCGCCAGCGGCAACGGTGAAGCTGGCCTGGCGCACGACGGCGAGGCGCCCGTTGGCGGTGTGCAACACCGTGGACAGTTCCCGTACCTCCAGCCTCGGGGGCGGGGAGTTCGCCGGGCCGCTCTGGGCGAGTGGACCAAAGCCGGGGTGGGCGGTGGCCCCGCGGAAGCGGATCCTGCGGGGGGTCAGGGAGCTCGCTTTCACCCCGGGGGCGCCTCGGCTGCGTTGATCACCGAGGTGGCTGAGGGCGGCGACCGTGAAGGACAAGGCCAGGGCCGGGAACAGGCTCAGATGGGGGGCGCGGCCGACCTCGCCCTGGCCGGCCGCCACCAGTTGGCCCCAACTGGTCTTATCGGTACCCACCCCCAATCCCAAGAAGCTGAGGGCACCCTCTACCAGCATTACCACCCCGGCCACGATCAGGCCATAGCCAACCAGAGGTCCGCGGACGTTGGGCAGAACCTCCCGGGTCATCAGCCGCCAGGTTCTGCTGCCCCCGGCTCGGGCGGCCAGGACGAAGTCTCGGTGGATCACCTCCTGGGTGGCGGTGCGGGCCACCCGGGCGAAGGCGGGCGTGGCCAAGGCGGCCAGGGTGACGGTGATGGTGAACAGGCCCGGCCCCCGAAACAGCACCATGGTCATGGCCAACACCAACGGGGGAAAGGCGGCGGCCGCGTCGACCACGACCATCACCACCGAGTCGAGCCATCGCCCCACCGTGGCTGCCGCTATACCAAGCAGTCCGCCCAGAGCCAGGGCGACGGTGGTGGCCACCACCGCGACCACCAGCGAGACCCTGCTGCCGTGGACCACCCTGGCCAAAAGATCTTCGCCCAGTCCGGTGGTGCCGAAGGGATGAGACCAGCTGGGCCCGGCCCGGCTTTGGCCCAGGTCTTGGCGACGGGGATCCAGTGGCAGCCACGAGGCGCTGAGCGCCCCCACCACGACCACTGCCAGCCACAGCCAAGCCAGCGTACTGGCGGCCCCGCCTCGGGAGCGCCTCCACCGCTCGTGGGCGGTTGCGGTAGTCATCGCTGGGTGCGCTCGGCGTTGGTGCCCAGCCTTGGGTCCAGGATCCGCTGGGCCAGTTCCACCACCACGTTGGCCACCACGTAGCAGGCCGCAATCACCAGCACCGCCCCCTGGGTTACCAGATAGTCACGTTCGCTGATTGAGCTGAACAACAGCCGCCCGATGCCTGGCAGGGCGAACAACGACTCGATGACCACCGCCCCGCCTAACAGGCTGGACACGTTGAGCCCGACCACGGTGAACAAGGTGGCCAGGCTTTGCCGGAGCCCGTGGCGCACCACGATTCGGCTTGGGCTCAGGCCATTGAGGCGGGCCTGGTGCACGTGGTCTTGGTTCAGAGCACGCAACAGGTCGCCTCGCAGCACCCGGGTGTAGAGGGCAAGCAGGGGCAAGGCCAGGGTGATGGAAGGCAGCACCATACCGCGCAGGTTGGCCCACGGATCCACCCGCCACGGTACATACCCGAAGGTATCGAACCAGCCCAGGCGGACCACAAACACGGCGATAAGGGCCACCCCCACCGCGAAGTTGGGCACGGCGAGACCAGCGAAGCTGCCGGCGGCAATGAGCCGGTCGGTGATGGTCCCCACCCGTAGAGCGGACACCACGGCCAGCACCACTGCCCCGGCCAAGGCCAGTATCTGGGCGCACACCAGCAGTTCCAGGCTGACCGGAAGCCGCTGGCGCAAGCTGTCGGCCACGGGCTGGTTGGTTTGGTAGGACACACCCAGGTCGCCCCGCACGGCGTCGCCCGCCCAACGCAGATAGCGGGCGGCCACCGGTCGGTCGAGGCCGAGCTCGTGGCGCAACTCCGCCTGCGCCGCCGGCGTGGCCTGAGGGCCAAGGATGGTCACCACCGGATCACCCGGTAACACCACCAACAAGGCAAAGGTGGCCACACTCACCAAGGTCAGCACGGCGGCCAACACCACGAGCCGCCGCGCCCACCATCGCCGGCTCACCACACTGAGCTCAGTGCCGAGGCCGATCGATCATCGGGGTCGCAGCGTTCTGGCCGGGAAGAAACCAGTTGGCTCCACCCCGGCCAGTTCGGCGTTGGCGATGAGGTAGATAGTGCCGAAGTTCCCGTTCACGAGCGGTGCCTCCTGCCTGGCCAGTTGCTGGACCTCTCCGTAAAGGCTAAGGCGCCGAGCCGGATCGGCTTCGGAACGCGCTTGTTCCAGGAGCTGATCCATGTTCGGGTTCGAGAATCCGCTCAGGTTGAAGGTTCGCCCCGAATGATAAAGGTCGAAGAGCACCGTATCGGGATCCGCGTAGTAGCCCGCCACCAAGCCGGCCACCTCGTACTGGCGCAGCACCATGGACAACACCAAGGTGGTCAGATCCCCAACGTTTTCTACTTCGACCTCCATGCCCACCGCGTTCCAGGCCTGAGCATAGGCCCGGCCGGCGTCCGCGAAGGTCTGGCTGGTGCTGAGGGCTTTGTAGGTGAAGCGAACTGGCTTGGCGCTTTCGGCTTCGTACTCGGCGATGAGCTGGCGTGCCTGCTGGGGATCATGGCGCAAGGCTTCCGCCGGCGGGACATACCAGGGAGAATCCTTGGGGAGCATGCTCCAGGAGTAGGTGTCGTAACCGTCGCCGCCCAGCGCTTGGCGCAAGGCGTCCAAGTCGAGAGCCAACAGCATGGCTCGACGCACCCGCACGTCGTTGAAGGGGGCCCGGGTGGTGTTGAGGTAGAGGACGGTCTGGCCGGCCACCGGCGGTTGCACGATCTGCAACGGTGTCCCTTTGTTTTTTGCTGCGGATTCGGCCTTGGACACGGTGTCGGAGAAAAGGGCGGTGATGAGCTGCACATCGCCGGCTTGGAAGGCGGCCAGCCGGGTGCTTTCATCGGGCAGGAAGCGGAAGGTGATCCGCTCGAACCCAACCGCCCCGCCCCAGTAGTTCGGGTTTCGAACCACGCTGAGATGGTCGTCAGGAACCCATTCTTGAAACGAGTAGGGTCCGGTTCCCGCGCCCAAAGGGGCTCGGCTGAGATCCGCCCCGGCGGCGGCGATGGCAGCGGGGGACAACATCATGCCCTGGTTGCCGGCCAGCACCGCGGGCAGGGCTGTCCATGGGGCGTCCAGGCGCAAGCTCACGGTGCGGGGGTCCACCACGGTGACCTCCTGCAGCGGCGAAAGGGAGGGCCCGTTGAGCTGGGAGGCGCGTTGGCGATCCAGGTTGGTCTTGACCGCGGCGGCGTCGAACGCGGTGCCGTCATGGAACTGCACGGCGTCGCGCACGACCAGGGTCCAGCTCAGCCGATCGGCCGCTTCGGTCAAGGACTCGGCCAGGTTGGGCTCGGGGGCGGCGCCCAGCGGTGCCCGCATAAGGGTGTCGTAGAGGGCGTTGCCAACGCTCCTGGCGCTGATGGACAAGAAGTTCCCGGCGGGATCCAAACCCGGCGGCTCGGCGTCCAGACCCACGCTCAAGACGCCGGGGCCGGACCGGTCCCCTTCGGAAGCGCCGTCGGATCGACAGCTGGCGGCGGTCAACGCCAGGAGTAAGAAGACCACTATGACCTTGATCAGCCGGACTGTGTTCGGTCGAGGAGCGTCGTTCCTGCCCATGAGCTCACCCTAGACCGAGGCTTGACGCGCACCGACCCCGACACGGCTCGTAGGCCGGTTCGGGGTCGGTGGCGAGGACCGCTCCAGGCTGGAGCGGCAGTGGTTCGGCGTCAGCCGTTACTTACAGTTGGCCACCGACTGGTCCCAGGCACAGTTGGTGGACTTGCCCGACAGCTCGATGATGTCTCCCTGCTGCACGAAGGACTGCTTGGCGAAGTCGTACTTGCCGACCTCGGTGCCCTCGATCCAGTAGGCGTCCTTGTTGCCGTTGACGTTCCACTTGATACCGGTGAGGTAGCCGGGGTGGGTCATGCTCAGGGACCGACCGGCGACCAGCATGTTGGCCCGGGTCAACCCACCGTCGAGCTGACCGGCCACGGCCAGCAACTGGACGTAACCCCAACCGAGGACGGAACCCTGGCCGAAACCACCCGAGGTCTTGTAGTCGTAGCCAGAGGTCTTGAGCATGTCGCGGGCCCACACGATCCAGGCGTTGGTGTCGGAGGCGGGCGAAACCATGTCGCGGATACCACCGCCCATGACCCACCAACCTTCGGAACTGTTACCAACCGCTTTCTCGCCGAAATAGGTCTGGTTCTTGCACACGGAGGCGGCCATCAGGAACTTGGCCTTTTCCCGCATACCGTTCTGAGCCACCTCGGTGACGGTCTGGGCGCAGGGAACACCGGCCAGCATCTGGATGAACATCTCGGGGTTTTTGGCCCCCAGGTTGGTCATGGCATCAGTGACGGTGGGGGCGGCGGGCTCGATCGTCTCGGTGACGTACTCGATCTTGTCCTTGTTGGGTGAGCTGGCCAGGTAGGTCTTGAAACCGCTGTCATAGGCCTTGCCGAAGTCGTTGTTCATGATGAGCGCGGCGATTGTGGCTTTGCCGTCGGTTGCGGTCAACTCGGCGATGTGCTGGTCGATGAAGGCACCCCACAGCACCGCTTCGGTGTTGTACGCCAACAGCACGCCGCTGGTCCAGGGGTGGTTTACCGGATCGCCCCAGGCCGGGTGGCCGGTCACCGCGAACGGGTGGGGCACACAGCGCTGGTTGATCTTGTCGTAGGTCTTCATGTTCGAGGGGGTAACGTTTATCTACACCGAGAACACCTTCGTGCTGTCGAGGAACTCATCCACGATGGGAATGGCACGAGCCGGGTCGTAACCGTCGTCCTTGAGGATCAGGTTGACGTTGCGAGTCTTGCCGAGGCTGTCCTTGAACAGGCCCTGGCCGTTGTAGTAAGCGAGCATGGCCTGCGCCGCTTTAGAGATGTTGCCGGCGTCGGCCAAGGGACCGGACAGGATCGTGTGCTGGCCGACCTTGATTTCCGTGTCGGTCAACCCCTCGGTGTTGCTCCAACCGGCAGCGCATTTGGACACGTCGACGGTGAAGCCCTCCGGCCCCAGCACCGTCTTGCCGTCGGCCTGCAGGCCCCATTTGTTGTCCTTGATGCGCTTCACCGCGGCCGCCCGCTCGGTGGCCCACAGCTTCTCCCACTCCGCCATGGTGGTGGGCTCCTTGACCGGCGCGGCGGTGGTGGTGGCGGTCGAGCCAGCGGCGGTGGTGGTGGTGCCACCGACGTCGAGCTTGCCGATCTCTTCTTTCACTGCGTCAGCAGCCGTGTCAACGGTGGCTGTTTCCGCGTTGCCACCATCGTCGCCGCCGCACGCGGCGGCAATCAGTGTCAACGCCAGCATGCCGGTGAAGGCCCTTCTTCGATGCAACATGCATCTTCCCCTTTTTTGTTGGTTGTGATCGTGCGTGCTCTAAAACCGCGTTGGCGGATGGCGATGCGACCCATCAGCGGGCCCTGTCCGAAAACGTATCTCGGAAGCGGGGCCCGCTGGTCGCGGCTAGCCAGATTTTTTAACTCGCGTTGTGGTTACTTGCAGTTGGAGGACGCCTGACCCCAAGCACAGTTGGCGGACTGGCCCGACAGCGGCGACGATTTCGCCCTGCTGCACGAAGGTTTGCTTGGCGTGGTCGTACTTGCCGACCTCGGCGCCCTCGATCCAGCAGGCGTCCTTGTTGCCGCCGACTGCTTCGTCTCCGGTGAAGGTTGAGGCCCGACAGACGGAGGCGGTCATCCGGTACTTGGCCTTTTCTTTGATACCATTCTGGGTCGCTTCGGTGAAGGTCTGGGCGCAGGACGTACCGGCCAATATCTGGATGAACATCTCGGGGTTCTTGGCCGTCAGCGATGTCATCGGATCGGTGATGGTCGGCGCGGTTGGCTCGATGGTCTCGAACACGAACTGGCTGTGGCACCCCATTTTCGGTCTCGCCGCATCTGCATTCCACCTTGTTCCCGGGTGAGTGACTCCGTGTGTGACCTACGGCATAGTCGATGGGGGCGGGCAATACAACGCGCCCCCTCTTCGCGGCGGCCCCGTGGGACGGCTACGTTGCCCCCATGGTCGCCACTCGAACCGAAACCATCACCGCCGCCGACGGGGCAACCTTCGACGGTTTCCTGGCCTTGCCCGAGAGCGGATCCGGCCCTGGGGTGCTGGTCATCCAGGAGATCTTCGGGGTCAACACCTACATCCAGCAGGTGTGCAAGCGGCTTTCCGCCCTGGGCTATGTGGCCATGGCTCCTGACTGCTTCCACCGTCAGGGCGCCGGTATCGCGGTGGACCGCACCGGTCCCGAGGCAGTCGGGGAGGGCATCGGCAAGGCCACCATGCACGACGCCGAGCTGGGCGTGGCCGACCTGGGGGCGGCGCTCACCCACCTGC
>JANPEN010000566.1:0-5473 GCA_031422955.1 Acidimicrobiia bacterium | reverse complement strand
CCGGGAGCGCATCGCTGCGCTCACCGGGGTGTTCGACACCGCCGCTCACGCTCGCCGCCCTGTGGTGGCCGCCCCGGGGGAGGCCGCCGCCGCCTTCATCGACGCGCTCCAGACCTGGGGGTATCTCCACCAGCCGGGCGGGCGGTGAGCGACGGGGCGTTGCCAACGCCCTCGGGGCCCCTGCCGCTGGGAGCCTGGAACAGTGCTTCGGTGTCCGGTCGGCGATTGGTGGTGCTGGTGCCACTCGGATCATTGGAACAGCACGGTCCCCACCTTCCACTCGACACCGACACCCGCATCGCCACCGCCCGCTGGTCGGCCGGTCGGTCCGGGGCCGCGGTTTCCACCTTGCCGGCGTCGGGGGAGTGGGAGGTGGTCGTCGCCCCCGCCTTGGCCTTTGGGGCCTCGGGAGAACACGCAGGCTTCGCCGGTACCCTGTCCATCGGCACCGACGCGCTGGCTCTGTTGCTGGTTGAACTGGCCCGCTCGGCCGGCCCCGAGATCGCCGCCCTGGTGGTGGTCAACGGGCACGGGGGCAACCACGACGCCCTCACCCTGGCCGTGGCCACTGCGCAGCGAGAGGGTCGAGCGATGTGGGCGTGGGGGCCGGCGCTGCCACCCGGCGGTGACTACCACGCCGGTCGAACCGAGACCTCGGTGCTGCTGGCCCTCGCCCCTGAGTTGGTGGACATGGAGCGCGCCGCGGCCGGCAACATCGAGCCCATCCACCGCTTGGCGGCCGCCCTGCGGGCCGGTGGATTGGCCGCGGTCAGCCCCAACGGCGTACTAGGTGACCCAATCGGGGCGACCGCGGCCGAGGGCCGCGAGCTGCTCGAAGTCTGGACCGAGGATCTGCTCGCGTATCTCGCCGGGCTGGCTCAGGAGCACGCTGATCCACAGCCCAGATAGAGGCGGACTTGCGGCTGCATGGGGTCCCCGCACGGCCCCGGCCGAGCGCACGGGTGGCATTGCGTTGGCCAACTAGGGTGGGCCGGGTCGTGACCCGCGACACAGCCCGTTGAACCCTCGGCTTTCTGCCGTTTCGGAAAGGTGCATCCGATCATGAAGATGAAAGCCGCTGTCCTCTGGGAGCCGAAAACCGACTGGAGTGTCGAGGAGGTCGAGCTCGATGATCCCAAGGCCGGAGAGGTTCTGGTCAAGCTGGTCGGCTCGGGCCTGTGTCACTCCGATGAGCACCTGCTCACCGGGGATCTGGTCATGGACGACGCCACTGCCAAGGAGCTGGGCATCCAGCAGTTGCCCTGCGTCGGGGGCCACGAGGGCGCCGGCGAGGTTATGGAGGTCGGCCCCGGGGTCACCAGCCTGGCGGTTGGGGACCACATCGTGTTCGGCTTCATTCCCGCCTGCGGGCGTTGCCCGATGTGCTCCACCGGCCATCAGAACCTGTGCGACCTGGGGGCGTTCCTGCTCGCCGGTCGTCAGGTCACCGACTTCACCTCCCGCCACCATGCCCGCGGCCAGGATCTCGGGATCATGTGCTGCATCGGTACCTTCGGTGAGTACACGGTGGCGTCGGAGGCCTCCTGCATCAAGATCGAGAAGGACATCCCGTTAGACAAAGCGGCCCTGGTCGGCTGTGGGGTCACCACCGGTTGGGGTTCCGCTGTGTACGCGGCGGGGGTCCAGACCGGTGAGACCGTGGTCGTGTTCGGCTGTGGCGGGGTGGGCATGAACGCGGTACAGGGGGCGGCCATGTCCGGCGCCCGCCACGTCATTGCCGTGGATCCGGTCGAGTTCAAACGGGAACAGGCCCAACTCTTCGGCGCCACCCACACCGCATCTTCGGCCGAGGAAGCCACCGCCCTGGTCATGGACCTCACCTGGGGTCAGATGGCAGACAAGACCATCATCACCATCGGCGTGGGCGACCCCGAGCTGATCCAGCCGGCGCTGAACCTCACCCGTAAGGGCGGTCGGGTGGTGCACACCTCGGTGGCTCCCATGGCCATGCAGAACGTGCCCATGGACCTGTTCATGCTCACCTTGATGGAAAAGCAGTTGGTCGGCTCCATCTTCGGTTCCGCCAACCCTCGCCGTGACATCCCCCGCCTGTTGCGCATGTACCAGGAGGGCAAGCTCAAGCTCGACGAGCTGATCACCAAGACCTATCCCATCGAAGACATCAACCAGGGATACCAAGACATGCGTGATGGCAAGAACATCCGAGGAATGCTGATCTACTGAGCCCCATGAGGCTCGACCATTCCACCATCGATGCGCTCGGTAGCAGGGTCGTCGGGCGACGCCGCGAGATTGAACTGATCGTCGCCGCCCTTGCTGCGGAGCGCCACATCCTCCTCGAAGGCCCACCCGGAACGGGGAAATCCACCCTTCTGCGGGCCCTGGCCCAGGCGTTGGGCTTGGCGTTCACCTTTGTCGAGGGCAACGCCGAGCTGACCCCGGCCCGTCTGGTCGGCCATTTCGATCCCGCCCAGGTCCTGACCGAGGGGTACCGGCCCGACGTATTCGTCGATGGACCGTTGGTCAGCGCCTTGCGTCACGGGTCGCTGCTCTACGTCGAGGAGATCAACCGGGTCCCCGAGGAAACCCTCAACCTGCTCATCACCGTGATGTCGGAAGGGGAATTGCACGTTCCCCGGCTGGGCACGGTGATGGCGGGGGAGGGTTTCCGTTTGGTGGCGGCCATGAACCCCTTCGACGCGGTGGGCACGGCCCGCATCTCCGCCGCTATCTATGACCGGGTGTGCCGGCTGTCGATGGGCTATCAGAGCGCAGCCGAGGAAGCGGCCATCGTCACCACCCACACCAACGGCACTACCGACGGGATCGGCGCCGCCTCGAGCGCCCCCAGCGCTCCGTTGCCGCAGGCCTTCGTGTCCGGGGTGGTCGAGGTGGTGCGAGCCACCCGGGCCCATGTCGATATTCGAGTCGGGTCTTCGGTGCGCGGCGCCATCGATCTGGTCCGGGTGGCTGCATCCCTGGCCGCCCTGCGTGGAACCCGTACCGACCAGTATGGGGTGGGGTTGGACGCGGCGTTGGTGGCGTTGTCCGGGCGTATTCGCCTGCATGAATCCTGCGGACGCAGCGCCGAGGAGATCGTCACCGAGCTGTGGAGTACCACCTTCGCCCCGCCACCCACGAACGGCGAGGAGGGCCCGCCCAGCGCTGGGCCGCCTACGCCGGGAAAAGCCTAAGCCCTCCCAACCAGCTCGCCCAGCAAGACCGCAGCCGGATGAAGGAGGGCGACGCCGCCCGTCAAGAACTCCAACAACAACGCCGCAAAACCACCGCTAGGCGGGACCTGTCCCGTCACGAGAACTTCGATGAGGTCTCTCCCGAGGTCGGCATTCTCGACGAGAGCGGTTTCGACAAGGCCCTCGGCGAAGATGCTGACGCGGCGCTGACCATGCTGGCCGACCTGACCGGGGCCACTGACCGGGCGCTGGCCCAGTTGGCCCGGCGGCTGGCTGGACGTTTGGCCTTGGAGTTGACCCGTACCGGCCCGGCCAAAGGCCGCGGGGTGCGGCGCTTACGCACCGATCGGGCCGATCGGGCCGAGGGAGACATCGACATCGACGCCAGCCTCGATGCGCTGGTCGGTGCGAGGGCCCAACGCCGACCGGTGGGGCTGGAGGAGTTGGTCGTTCGCACCTGGGGCCGGCCCGATGTGGCGCTGTGTCTGTTGGTGGATCGCAGCGGCTCCATGGGAGGGGACCGGCTGGCCGCCGCCGCCCTGGCCGCAGCCGCCTGCGCCTGGCGCTGCGGGGAGGACTACTCGGTGCTGGCCTTTTCCGACAAGATCTTGGTGGTGAAAGGCCAAAACGAACGGCGCCGGCCCGATGAGGTGATGGACGACCTGTTTTCCCTGCGGGGCTTCGGGCCGACTGACCTGTCCTTGGCCTTTCGGGTGGCCCGCGATCAGTTGGCCACCGCCCGAGCCACCCGGCGCATCGTGGTGGTGTTATCGGACTGTCGTCCCACCGCCGGTGGCGACCCCGCCATCGCCGCCGGGGCGCTGGAGGAGTTGGCCGTGTTGGCCCCTGCCGATGACGCTGCGGAGGCCCAGGAACTGGCGGCCCGCGTGGGGGCGCGTTGCGTGCTTCTCGACGGGGCGGCCGATATCCCCGCCGCCTTCGTGCGTTTGATGGAAGCGTCGTGAGCGGGCATGAGCAACCTGCGGTACCAGCGGACCCCGCGGTGCCCGTCGTGGTGGCGGTGCCGGCCGGGTGGGGGCTTCGCCTGGATCCGGGTTTGCAGCGCTTCGCCGGCGGCACCCAGTTGCTGGGTGGGTCTCCGCTGCGGCTGATCAAGCTGAAACCGGCCGGCGCCGCCGCCGTGGACGGGCTGGCACGGGGCGACCCGGTCGGGCGATCCAAAGGCCGCTCCACCTTGGCTCGGCGCCTGTTCGACGCGGGCATGGCCCATCCGGTTCCGGCCGCGGCCGATTTCGGAGCTGAAGAAGTGACCGTGATCATCCCCGTCTGCGACGACGCCGATGGCCTAGCCGCCACCCTGGCCAGCCTGGCAATGAGCGCGAGCGGGGGTTGTCTCGAGGTGATCGTGGTCGACGACGGCTCCGCCGTCCCGGTGAACGGGTTCCGCGCCGACGATGCCTACCTACCGGAGAGTATGGCAAACACACCGGTCGGTATGACCGAGGGCGGCCGTGACGCGGGAGCCGCGGTCGAGGTGACGGTGTTGCGCCGGGCGCAGCCAGGCGGACCGGGCATCGCCCGCCAGCACGGGCTGGTTCGGGTGGCCACGCCCTTTGTTGCCTTCCTCGACGCGGGGGTGGTGTTGCCGCCCGGTTGGCTGGCCGACCTGGCCGCCTACTTCGCGGATCCGTTGGTGGTGGCGGTGGCTCCCCGCATCCGCTCGATGGGCTCCGCGACCCTGCTCGAACGCTACGAACAAACCCAGTCGCCCCTCGACCTAGGGGCCGCAGAAGCCAGGGTGGCGCCCCGGTCCCGGGTGGCCTACGTGCCCACCGCCATGCTGGTGGCCCGGCGCGAGGCGGTGGTGACGGCCGGTGGCTTCGACCCCGGCTTGCGCTACGGCGAGGACGTGGATCTGGTGTGGCGTCTGGTGGGGGCGGGGGGCACCGTTCGTTACGCCCCCCAGGTGGTGGTGTGCCATCCGGCCCGGGCCAGTTGGAGGAGCTGGTGGCACCAACGGGTGGGCTACGGAACCGCCGCCGCCCCCTTGACCCAACGCCACCCGGGATACGTCCCCCCCGTGCAGGTGTCGGCCTGGAGTGCGGCGGCCTGGGGCGCGGTGGCTGCGGGCCATCCAGTGCTGGGCCTGGCCGTGGCGGCAGGCTCAGGCGCCATGTTGCCCCGCAAGCTGGAGGGCATGGAAGCGCCCAACCGGAGGGCCTTCGAGCTGGCCGGTCGGGGCCATCTGTTGGCCGGGCGCTGGCTGGCCCGTTCGCTGCTGCGGCCGTACTGGCCGCTGGCGCTGGGTGCCTGCCTGGTGAGCCGTCGGGCCCGAC
>JANPEN010000565.1:0-3780 GCA_031422955.1 Acidimicrobiia bacterium | reverse complement strand
TGACGCGACGGTGTGTCGCAGTTGGTGCGGGCGGACATGGCCGAGACCGGCACGTTTCGCTGCCGAAACCACGATCGAGTTGCACATTGTCCCTGACGTTAACTCGCGGTGTGGTGCTTTCACGCCGACGAACACCACGCGTCCCGGTGCCGGGGCGGCCATGCTGCACAAGGCGTTGCCAAGTCAACGACAACCGAGGCGTAGCAGAGCTGCTACGATGGTTCTGTGCATGAAGTAGCCCAAAGAGAACTCCGCAACGACGTCAGCGGCGTGTTACGCCGCGTCGAGCAGGGCGAGTCACTCGTCGTCACCGTGGGCCGGAGACCGGTTGCCCTGCTCAGCCCGCTGCCAAAACGGCGAGCCTGGCGCCCCGTCGCCGAGGTGGCCGCAACCTTGCGGCAAGCCGACCCAGGACTCGCAGATGTCCTAGCCGACCTTGACCCGCCCGTCGAAGACCTATGAGAGCGGTCCTGGACACCAATATCTTCATCGCACAGGAAAGCGGACGGCGCCTCTCCGGATTCCCCCACGACGTCACCGAACTCGCCGTGAGCATCATCACCGTCGCTGAGCTGCGGGTCGGTGTCCTCATGGCCAGCCCCGCCGACCTCGAAGGTCGGCTCAGCACCTACGAGCAGGTCGTGTCCGGGTTCGAACCCCTTCCCGTCGACGCCGCAGTCGCCGAACGCTTCGCTGCGCTCTTCGCAAGCGCACGTCGACAAGGCCGCGCGGTGAAGATCCACGACACCTGGATCGCCGCTACCGCGCTTGCACACAACGCGTGCGTGCTGACCCAAGACGACGACTTCGACGGGCTCGACAGCATCGACGTTCGAAAGCTGTAGCCACCAACACCCAGCTGCTGCGACTCGAACGTCGGTTGAGGATCGCGTCGAGGCCCCCCACGCTCAACACGTGTGCGTGCCGGAAATACGTCTGTGCTGGTCAGGGGGTTGTCCGGTGTCGCTCGCCAGCTTGTCGCCCGGCATTGGACCCAACCGGCTCGCCGTAAGCTTGGCCGCCCGCCGACAGCCCGAGAGCTCCGCCAGTTGGTGTTGCGCCTGGACGGCCCGAAACGCCGACACCGCGCCCTGGTCCGAACCCTACTTACGGGCACTGCTTTGAGGAGTTCGTGCAGCTTTACGCCGAGCGTCGTCCACATCGCTCGCTCGGGCAACGAGCGCCGGCGGGCGAAGACGTTACCCGCCCGCAGCGGCATGCACCTCCAGCGGACCGGAAGACCATCCCGACGGATTCCCGGCACGCTCAAGCGTCCACGCACCGAACGCTCACAGTGATCAAACCTGCGACAGAGATTCCCGGACCGACATCCGCTCCCCCATCGACCTCAGCTTCTCGGGCCCATGTCGCTGCCTCGGCATCGGGCGTAAGGGAAATGTGGTTCAGCAGTCTGCGAGAGCGGCAAGGGCGCGGCAGATCTCGTTGTTGTCTTCGATGCCGAGCTGGCCGACGCGTTCTGTAAGGAAGCTGCGTCGGATGGGTTGGAGGTTGTCAAAGGACGCGGCGCAGTCCACGTTGAGGCCTTGGTCGTCGCCGAGGGCGACCTCGGTGGGGATGTGCCGCACAGTCCGGGTGACCGGTGCGACGATGAGCCAGTTGAGGACTGCGGCTGCGTCGCTTCGAGTGACGACGAGGACGGGCCGGCGTTTGTCTTCTGCTTCGGCCCACCAGATCTCGCCTTGGCGTGGGGTTACCAGGGTTCCTCCGCAATCATCCGGGCGGAGGACTCATCAGCCCAGCCGACGTCGTGTTCGTCTTGGGGGCGTTCGACGTAGCTGGCCACGATCCGGGCGCCTACCTGGTCGCGTCGGTGCCGGTCGAGGAGCCGCAGCAGTCCGAGGCGTACGGCTTCGGACCGGCTAGCGACAACGCCGGAGGCCACGAGTTGATCGACCTCGGCGATCAACTCGTCATCGACACGCGTCACGAGTTGGGTCACGTCCATCAGCATTGCATATCGCGATGCGATACGCAATGCGGTTGTTGCAGGGTCCGGGGCGCGTGCGCTGAGGGTGCCGAGAACGCGCCCGCGGGCCCTGACCTGCCCATTTATGAGCGCGAGCCGCGACAGGATCACACGTTCACAGCACGAACCTCAGCCATCAGCCACTCATCACAACGCCGACACAGCGCCGGCACAGCGCCGCCGTCAAACGCTGAACGCACGCTCACCGGCGCTTCCCTTGATCCCGGAAAGGCGCTCCCCCACGGAACCATTCCGGCACTAGCTCAGCTCGTCGCTGCCAGACGGCCACAACCCGGCTGGGCCAGGTCCATCCTGACCGTCAACCGGCCCGCGCCCTCCACAGCGCACAGCACGTTCACGTCCCGTCGCCGGCGCTCCATTTCGGGCTGAGCCTTGCTGGCCATTCTCGCATGAGGCCAACCCGCAGGACGCTCGGGTGACCTGCCACGACCTGACGCCGGTCGTGCAGACGCGCAGTGTTCGGCGCCCGAACATGAGTGGTGCCGAGGCAACTCGACTGGCGGCATCTGGTTTGCGAGTCCGCTTCGGGTAGAACAGGGCTGGTATGCGGCCCAAGTTCGCCGCGCAAAGAACCGAGGGGGTTGTGACCGTGGCTGAGCGTTTCGAGAACGGATTCGCAGGACGGGTGGCGGTGGTGACCGGTGGCGGCACCGGCATGGGACGAGAGCTGGTCCGCCAGCTCAGCGCAGATGGCTGCGACGTAGCCACCTGCGACGTGCTCATCGACAACGCAAACGAAACCAAAGCCATCTGTGAGGCGGACGGCAACCGTGGCGAGGTGCTGGCCTTCGCCGCCGACGTCGCTGACGAGACGCAGGTGAACGCCTTCGCCGCAGCGGTTGAATCGTGGCGGCCACACGTGAACCTGCTGTTCAACAACGCAGGCATCGGCGCCGCCGGCACCATCATCAACGGCGACCGGGAGCTGTGGGAGAAGGTGTTCAACATCTGCTGGTTCGGCGTTTACTACAACACGCAGGCGTTCCTGCCCCAGATGCTGCGAGCCCCGGCGGCAACGCTGGTGAACACCAGCTCGGTGAACGGTTTCTTCGCCTCAGTCGGCCCCAACATGCCGCACTCCGCGTACAGCGCAGCCAAGTTCGCTGTAAAGGGGTTCACCGAGGCGCTCATCACCGATTTTGCACTCAACGCGCCACACCTGAGGGCGGCAGTGGTGATGCCGGGCCACATCGGCACGTCTATTGCGACCAACACCGACCGGGTGCTGGGAATGTACGACGACTTGGCCAAGATGCGAGCCCGCTACGAAGCCTTCGGACGGGACGCCTCGAAGCTGAGCGACGACGAGCTGGTGGCGCGTATGACCCGCCGCGGCGACACCTTTCGTGACTCCGCTCCCACCAGTGCGGCCGAAGCGGCTGGGATCATCCTCGATGCGGTGCGACGTGATCAGTGGCGGATCCCGGTTGGTGAGGACGCCCACATCATCGACGAGATGGTCCGCGAAGACCCTGTCAACGCCTACACGCCGGCGTTCTATCAATCCTGGCTCGCCCGCTGCGCTGCCGCGCGACCCTGACCCGTCCGGGTTCTGACGGCCGCCGCGTCGCGTAGCAGTGCCCGGTCCACGCCGAGGTGCTCGAGGGCCCGACCAACAGTGCCGACTTCGGCGTCGGTCACAGCGAGAAGAAGGTAACCACTGTTGAGGGCAACCTCGTCATGGGGTTCCCTTCATGGTTCAACCGGTCCGGCGCTTCACGCGTCGGGCGTATTTTTTGTGGACGGCCTACTTGGTCACGCCCAGCGCCTCA
>JANPEN010000564.1:0-4848 GCA_031422955.1 Acidimicrobiia bacterium | reverse complement strand
GGGTATCTGCGCGCAACGTGTACGCGCCGGGGCCGAACCCCGTTGGCCGCCACGGCCTGACCTGCATGTTCTCCAGAGGTCAGCCAGCCCTGGTGGCAGGTTGCGCTCAGAACCCCCGCCAACGGCCACCAAGGACGCCCTTGCCCACGTCGCCATCCGGACGTTTCCGGCGAAGAACCCCATGAGGCTGTTGGCCATGGGCCATCTTGACGCCCGTAGTGGCCGGGCCGTTGCAGATGTCGCTTCCCGTAGCCGGGAGTTCGAAGCCGACCGGTCCGGTGCCCGCCTGCACGGTACCGGCGAGCCGCTGGCCGGAGCCCTCGAGAAGCTGGAACAGGGGGCGCAACGGATCCCGATGAAGGTTGACGCGGCCCACGCCACCGCTACACCGTCAACCCTCGGCCCGGCGAACGGGCCCAGCTAGCCACCTGGTTCCGCAGCCATCCCCCTTACCCCGAACGAGCCGACGCCTCCACCGGCCGCGACGGCTCTGACAGGGCTGAGTTGGAGGAGGTCATTGTCCCCGGTTGGGCCGGCAGCCACAACGAAAAGGTGGATCCCACCCCGGGTTGGGAACGCAACCCGACCGACCCGCCGTGGCCTTTGGCGATCTGGCGCACGATGGTCAAACCCAGGCCCGAGCGCCCCTCGGATCGGGCTCGCTCGGGGTCCCCCCGGTAGAACCGCTCGAACACCTGGGCGTGCTCGGCAGCCTCGATACCGGGACCCTGGTCCTGCACGGCCATCCAGATCCATCGCCCGTCGCGGCCGGCGGCCACCGCGATGACCGTGCCAGGGGGGGCCAAACGCACGGCGTTGGCCAGCAAGTTGGCCAACGCTTGTTTGAGGGCAACCGGATCGCCGCGGACCAAAAGGCCAGGCTCGGCCTCCGCGGTGATGGCCAGGCGACGAGCTTCGGCCGGGGCGGCGAACTCCGCCACCGAATCCGCCACCATGGCGGCCACATCGACCACCGTCTCCCGATCCGCCGGCGCCTCCCTGCGGGCGTACATCAACAGATCATCGACCAGCACCCCCAGCCGCTCGGCGGCCCTGGCGACCACGGTGAGGGTGTCTCGCAGCTCGGCGGCGGGGGCGGCCTCGTCGGCGAGAGCCACCTCAACGTTGGTGCGGATGACGGCCAGCGGGTTGCGCAATTCGTGGGAAGCCTCGTGGATGAAACGACGCTGGTTCTCGAACGCTTCGTCTATGCGATCCAACATCTCATCGAAGGTGTCAGCCAGGGCTTTGAGTTCATCGTCAGGGCCATCCAGTCGGATCCGGCGGGACAGGTCGGTGGCGCCGATCTCGCGGGCCACGCTGGTAATGCGCTGTACCGGACGCAGGAAACGACCCGACAGCACCCAACCCACCACCAAGGACACCAGGAACAAACCCCCCAGCCCGCTGAAGGAGTACAGCCGGAAACGCTCCAGCGCCCGGGTGTTGATGCTCTTCTCTAGCAGCCGAACCTGGTCGACCACCTCGATCTCCTGCTGCTGACTGCTCTGTTCGCAAAAGAGCAGTCCCTGCAACTCGAAACAGGACGGTTCGCCAGGCACCTCGGCCATGACCCGCTCCGTCACCGGTTGGCGACGCAGCGACTCCGACAAACCGATGTAAACCAGGGTCAGCAAGATGGCCCCGAGGCCGAAGACCACCGCTGAGTACAGCAGCGACAGCCGCACCCGCACCGATCCCCAACCCGAGGGCAGACGAGCCGCCGTGCGCAGCCCGGGAACGAACCCCCCGGCGCCTGCGCTTGGCCGGACCCATCCAAGTTCGGGCCCCTCGGCGGCGCGCCGATCGGGTTCGGGCTGGTCAGCGTCGTGCTGGTCGGGCTCGGGCTGGTCGGGCGGAATGGCGGTGGTGCTCACGTGGGCTCGTCGCGGGAGTGGTCGCCCCGCGTCGGGGCGTTGGGTGAGCGGGCCGGGCCGAGGGTGGGGGATGCGGTGGGGGAAGCAACCAAGCGGTAGCCGCTGCCGATCACCGTCTCCAGGACGGGGAGCTCTCCGACCACGCTGAGCTTGCGACGTAACGTACCCACCGTGACTCGCACGGTGTTGGTAAAAGGATCCGCGTTGGTATCCCAGACGTGCTCGAGCAGACGTTCTTGGGAGAGCACTTCGCCGGGGTAGGTCATGAAGTACCGCAGTAGGGCGAACTCCTTGGCCGTGAGGTCCAGCTCGCGCGGGCCCCGACAGGCCCGCCGCCTGGCCGTGTCCAGCTCCAGCGATCCGACGTGGAGCAGGGCCTGATGGTGCAGGGTGTCCCTGCGCAAAAGGGTGCGGACCCTGGCTGACAGCTCCGGGAAGGCGAAGGGCTTAACGAGGTAGTCGTCCGCTCCCGCGTCGAGACCGCCAACGCGGTCCGACACCGAATCTCTGGCGGTGAGCATGAGCACCCGAGGCTGGGGACCGGGGCGGGCCCGAATCATGCGGCAGACCTCCAGGCCGTCGGTGCCGGGCATGGTCAGATCGAGACAGACCAGGTCGTAGTCGGTGTAGGCCAAGATATCAACGGCATCACGGCCGTTGACGGCCACGTCCACCGCATAGCCTTCACGGCGCAACCCCTTGGCCACCGCGTGAGCCAGATCCGCCTCGTCATCGACCACCAGCACTCTCATAGTTGTCCTTCCTACCCCGTTCGCCGCACCACCTGGCCTACCCGTTCTCAACACCGGGCCTGGACGCGACTTCTATCGTGGTGATGGCCGGCGGCTGGTGCTGGGCTTTACCTCTGTCTTCACCACCGGGTGGTTGAGTACCAGCCGACCACGAAAAGGGGTCGAAAACGAACGCCCGCAACCCCGCCCGGTACGCGAACGAGGATTTGACGTGCAACTGCCCCATGAAAGTTCACTGACCCCAGAAGCGCGGCAACTCGAAACCGCTCTTTTCGAGGTCAAACGGATCATCGTCGGTCAGGATCGAGCCATCGAACGGCTCTTCGTGTGCCTGTTGGCCCAAGGCCACTGCCTGTTGGAAGGCGTGCCCGGCTTGGCCAAAACCCTAGCCATGGAGACCCTGGCCATTGTGTCGGGCGGCTCCTTCTCCCGCATTCAGTTCACCCCTGACCTGTTGCCGGCCGACATCGTCGGCACCCGCATCTACCGGGCCAGCTCGGAGCGCTTCGACGTGGAGTTGGGCCCGGTTTTCGCCAACTTCGTGCTGGCCGACGAGATCAACCGGGCCCCGGCCAAGGTGCAGTCCGCCCTGCTGGAGGTGATGGCCGAGTATCACGTGTCCATCGGCGGGCGCACCTTTCCAGCCCCCCAGCCGTTCTTGGTGCTGGCCACCCAGAACCCCGTCGAGCAGGAAGGCGTCTATCCCCTGCCCGAGGCGCAACGGGACCGGTTCATGATGAAGGTCACCGTCGACTATCCCACTCCTGCGGAGGAAGTTGAGATCGTCAACCGGATGGGCGTGACTCCCCCGGTGGCCCGCCAGGTGCTCGATCCTGAGCACGTCCGGGGCCTGCAGGCGGCAACCAAGGCGGTCTACGTAGATCGCGGTGTGGTCGACTACGCCGTCAACCTGGTGCTGGCCACCCGCAATCCCCGCGACTATGGCCTGGCCGAGTTGGAGGAGTTCATCGACTACGGGGCCAGCCCTCGGGCCAGTCTCGGCCTGGTCGCCGCTGGTAGAGCGCTGGCGCTGTTACGGGGGCGGCGGTACGCCCTGCCCCAGGATGTCTTCGATGTCGCCCCCGAGATCCTTCGTCACCGACTGGTGTTGAGTTACGAGGCGGTCGCCCAGGGCCTCCACGTTGATCAGATCAGCGCCAGGATCCTTTCCACCGTGGTCGCCCCCCGCGTCGCCCCCAGCCAGGACCACCCCCACCACGGTACCTACCCTTCGATGTCGACCGCCGGAGACCGGCCAGGCGCGGGGGTGTCTACGCCCTTGATGGACAGCCCATCGTTCGCCCCGCCCCGCCCCTCTCCCCCCGCCCATCCAGCCGGGCCGGGGCCCCTGACCAGGCCCGAAGCACCAGTCGGGCTCGCCGTCACCCACCCAGCCGATCCAACTCCGACGGCGGAGGGCGGGCATCCGGCCAGCGCAGGCCCAGCCAGCGCGAGCGGCGGGTGACGCTCCGGCTGCTGACCCCGCGGCGGGCAGACCCAGTGGGTTTGATCTTTGGCGACGGACGATCCGCGGAGGTGCTGCGCCGCCTGGAGTTGACCGTGAATCGTCGCCTGGATGGGGTGCTCCAAGGCGACTACCGGGGGCTGGTGGCGGGACACGGCAGCGAGTTGGGTGAGACACGCCCTTATCAGCCCGGCGATGACGTGCGTCGCATCGACTGGAACGTCACCGCCAGAACCCAGAGCACCCACGTGCGCGAGACCATCGCTGACCGCGAGCTGGAGACGTGGGTCCTGCTCGACCAATCGCCCAGCTTGGATTTCGGCACCGCCCGTTACGAGAAGCGCGAGCTGGCCGTGATCGCCATGGCTGCGGTCGGCTTTCTCACTGCTCGCACCGGCAACCGGCTCGGGGCGGTACTGACGGGCCGAGGGCCCCGACCCGCGGTCGTTCCGGCCCGCGGTGGGCGCATCCATCTGCTCGGGATGCTGCATCGAGCGCTGCTGGACTCCGTCCCACAGGAGGCCTTGGCCCAACCGGGCGCGGCGGAGTTGACGTCGGCCCTGCACCGTCTCGCGGCGCTGCACCAACGCCGTGGTTTGGCCGTGGTCATCTCCGATTTCCTGGTGGAGGACGACTGGTCACGGTCCTTAGGCAACCTCGCCGCCCGCCATGAGACCCTGGCCATCGAGATCATCGACCCCCGGGAGCTGGAGTTACCCCGGGTGGGGGTCCTCACCCTGGTCGATCCCGAAAC